>JAPPPA010000147.1:0-3949 GCA_028817755.1 Gammaproteobacteria bacterium
ACCATCAGTTTGCTCGATATAGTTTTCACCGGCTTTTAAAGCCAAGCATAAGTTCGCGGGCTCAAAGCGGTTCTGAATTTTATTTGCTGCGGTAGTGGTAGATTCGCCGCCGGTTGTGCACGCTGCCGCAAAGAGCGTAGAAACCGTGAAGACTGCCAACGGGCGTGATAATGCTGAAATGCGTGGCATTGCATTCTCCTCCGTAATCCTGAATGTTGTTAGGTTTATTTAACAATCGTACAGGTTGCAGATATATACGAAAGAGAATTGTCTTTGGACGGTGTATACAATCCGACGAAAGGTGGGTTTGAGAATGACTCAGGGCCTAAAACGAAAAAAGCCTTCGGGAATTTGTGCGTGGGAGAATTAAGTTGAGACTGCTTATTGGTGTTTGTGAAGTTTCATGAGAGAGGAAACAAAAAGCCCAGCTAAATTAGCTGGGCTTGGGTGTTTCGTTCTTGGAAAATTAGCCTCCAATAGGGGCTAGGAATTTGCGAGCGACTCCCCAGTTTTTTGATCTATCTGCTTTTCGGTGGGTCAGTAGAGTTTTAATTTGCCCTTCAACGGCGGTGCGAGTTTGTTCTCTTACATTCCATACGGCATCGGCACTAGTTTCTTGGCCGCTTAGATGCTGGGTTTCAATCCTTTCGCCAAATCCAAAGTAAAACTGCTGTGGCCGCGGGATTAGCGTCGGGCCTAGGCCTCTCACGATAGGAGGAATCATGTCTCCATTACGAGTTAGTTTGTTGACATTGAGTGTTTGGTCAAGCCACTTCCAGGGTTTTGATGCTGTCACATCATTGGCATCGACGAGGATTTTGTAGTTGTCATCCGGGCCTACGGACCCAAACGGAATAATGTCATAGCCATGCTGGATGGCCATGCGGGCAAAGCCTGCACGCTTTTTCCACACTAAAGAGTGTGATTCACCCTTTCGACGCATGACTTCTCGTCCGCCACCAGGGAACACTAATATGCTTTCACCTGAATTCATGAGTGCGGAACAGTTTTCCGGCGTGCCGAGAACCATGCCGTTGCTGACTAGGAACTCTCCCCAGAAGGGGACATTAAAGTGCCCGCGATCTCCTAGGCCTCGGAGTAGAGTGCCGTGTTCGCGGTAGATGCGCTCGATCATCAGTGGAGCATCTGTTAGCCCGAATAAAGTGTGGTTGCCCACGAATAAGGCTGGTCTGTCGAAGGTTAAATTTTCTAGCCCCAAAAAGGTTGGATTGAAATATGCCTTTGCCAAGCTCAGCATTCGCCCCATTTTTTCAACCGGTGGTGCGTTGAAGGACTTAATTTCGTGATTGCCAGCCATTTGGGGCCTCCTGTATTGGTGCCTGTTCTAAACGGGGTTTGGGTTGGCCGGAAACGGAGCATTCGCTATTTCTAATGCTTCCTCTTCGGCGATGCCTAAATTCTTCAAAATGGCGCAAGCGCTTCTTTCAGCTATGCCGCCAGATTGAAAACCAAGGCTGTTGACAAGTTGAGCTTCGGCCCCATCTGGGTTGCTTTCTACTATCGCGGCCGCTATTGAGGCTAATACGATGCCGCCGGTAGAGATGACGCTCATGTATAAGTCAGGGGCCAGCAGTCTGCCTGCTTCTGCGCCTTCCGTAATATCTCGAAACATGCGTCGGCCTAGCCCTCGAACGAGTGACTGTGCGGATAAGCCTTCTTGCAATAAGAAGCGTCCCCACTTTGGTTCTTTTTGAGCCCTTAATAGGGTGTAACGGACGCTAAATGCGAGCACTTTGGCGGGATCTTCTACGTCCGCAACAAGTTCATCAATGGTGTCCCCGAAGGTTTCAAAAACCTCATCCATTAGCGCGTTGAAAATTGCTTCTTTCGATTCGAAGTGGTTGTAAAAGGTGCCAAACCCAACATCCGCAGCTTCGGTAATTTCGTTAATAGCGACACCCTCCATGCCTTTTTGGGACATCAGGTCCATTGCGGCTTCGAGTAAGCGGCGTCGCGTTTCTAATTTGCGGCGTTGACCTCTCGTTGGGGTGTTTTCTGTTGCGGACATAGTTTGAGCTTGCAGCGTTGTTAATAAGGATATTGGCAATAGTGTAGCACCTTTATCAATGTTGACATAAATAACTAAACTGATAATATCATCATTATTGATTCTTCAATTCAATTTAATTCGAGCTAGGGAGGACTACCAATATGAAGTTAATTACGCGTCAGCCAGCAAAGTACGCATGCCCCACCACGAAAGCGGTGGCATTAACCCATTTAATATTTGAGCGTCCTGATTTGGATTTGGCAGAAAGCTACCTAAAAGACTTTGGCTTAGTGGTCGGTGAGAAAAGACCCGGCGTGACTTACTTCCAGGATAGAAGTGAAAAGCCGTATTGCTACCGTGTAGAAAAAGCGTCCAAAGCCCGCTTTGTAGGGTTTGGTTTGCAGGTGGCATCGCATGACGACTTATTGGCGTTACAAGCCGAATTGAAGTGTGGACCGATTAAAGACAGCACTCACCCCGGTGGTGGCAAAGCTATCAAGTTAACGGACCCTTCTGGATTTATGGTGGAGGTAAGTTGCGACCAAGAGAGTGTTGGTAAAAAGCCGTACCGAAGTCCGTTACCTGTAAATACATCCGATAACGTTGAGCGCCGAAATGAAACTCAGCGGCCGCCTGTTGAGCCTCCTCAGGTTTTGAAGTTGGGACATGTGGTAATTGAGGTGGCTAAATTTCAAGAAACGTCAGCTTGGTACACCAAGCATTTCGGTTTTATACCGAGTGACGTTCAAGTGTTACCAGACGGGTCGCCAGCGGTGTGTTTCTTCCGCTTGGACTTAGGCGACACCCCAGCAGATCACCATACCCTTGCAATGGCGCAAGGCTTTATGCCGCTTTATAGCCACAGCGCTTATGAAGTGATTGACGCTGATGCTGTGGGAATGGGACAACGAGTGTTGAGAGAAAAAGGCTGGAATCATGCCTGGGGCATTGGCCGACACATTTTAGGGTCGCAAATTTTCGATTATTGGTCTGACCCTTGGGGTGATAAGCACGAACATTATTGCGATGGCGATGCGTTTACCTCCGACCGTGCTTTGGGCGTTCACCCGGTTAGCAGAGATGCAATGTCGCAATGGGGACAGCCGATGCCAGCTAGTTTTACCAAGCCAAAGCTTTCTCCCAAAGCCGTTGCTGAGCTGGTTAAAAACCTTCGTGAAGCCCCTGACTTATCAGTTAAGAAATTAATCACCCTAGCGAAGCTGTTTGCGTAACAAACAGCTCCAAACCAAATATCTGGAGACGAAAAGAATGGCTATTAATGTAGTGCGTTTTGAATACCGTAACGACGTCAAATGGGGCGTTGTGCGTGGCGACGAAATTACACCGGTAAAAGGTCAGTTTGAAACGACAGGTGACTTTATCCGTGCAACAAATTACGAAGACTTGGTGAACCTAAAAGGGTCAGATATCGCAGTGAGCGATGTGTCCATCTTATCGCCGGTAACTAGAAATCAGCAGTTTGTTTGCCAAGGTGCGAATTACCGCCAACACATGATCGAGTCGGGTATGGATCCTGACGTGAAAACATACAACATGATTTTCACAAAAGCGCGTAGTTGTATTGTCCCGGCCGATAGCGAGGTGATTAAACCAAAGCGTGTTCAATTTCTGGATTATGAAATTGAGCTGGGACTAATCATTGGCAAAGACATTACTGCCGGCACGGTTATTACTGACGAAAACCTGCATGAATATGTAGCCGGTGCATGCATCGTGAACGACTACTCGGCACGTGATGTGCAAATTCCTCAGATGCAGTTCTACAAGGGAAAATCGTTCAGAACCTTTGGCCCTGTTGGTCCTCATCTCACTATTTTGGATAAATCGTCGATTAAGTATCTGAAATCTTTGGATTTGCATCTAACAGTTAATGGAGAAACCCGCCAAAA
Source organism: Gammaproteobacteria bacterium (assembly GCA_028817755.1). Classification (GTDB taxonomy): domain Bacteria; phylum Pseudomonadota; class Gammaproteobacteria; order JAPPPA01; family JAPPPA01; genus JAPPPA01. Next base: position 3,922 of record JAPPPA010000147.1, read on the forward strand.
AGACTCAACTGCGAATTTGGTCTATGGC
>JAPPPA010000147.1:3959-4701 GCA_028817755.1 Gammaproteobacteria bacterium
GCTGCAGAGACATTGACGGAATTGTCAGGTGTTCAAAACTTTGCTGTGGGCGATCTACTGGCAACAGGCACCCCGGCGGGTTGTGCCTTAGCAATCCCATCGCCTGCAAAGCAGCGCGTAGCCGCTTTGTTGCCAGAAAGCGTTAAGTGGAAGGTCTTTAATAAAGTCCAAGCTAAGCGTACCCAGTACCTCAAGGTCGGTGATGTCGTGGAATCAACGATCCGCAGTGCTGACGGCAAGGTTGACTTGGGAACCCAGCGTAACTGGGTAGTAGAGGAGAGTTAACGTGGCTGGTATTGCAACGCTAGATGATGTTTTGCGCATTGAAAACAGTGCAGAAGCTTCTCCCCAGTTTGGTGGTTCTTATGAAATTCTGGCTAACAGCAGTATTAAACATAAAGACAAGCCAGCGCTTTCGTTTTTCCTAGAAACCGAGTCATACAAAACACCGAAGACATGGACTTACGGTGAACTGTTTGAGGAGGTTAATCGTACCGCTAACTTTTTTAACAGCCTTGGTGCGACAAAAGATAGCGTTATCGCGTTTGTATTGCCCAACCTTCCGCAGACGCATTGGGTCATTTGGGGCGGCGAGGCCACCGGCATTGTGTTCGCGGTTAACCCTTTACTTGAGAGCAGTGCTATCGCTGAGTTGCTCAAGGCGGCTGGGACTGAAATTGTGGTAACGCTAGCGCCTTTCCCCGGCAGTGATCTATGGCAAAAAGTAGCGGCTAGTTTAGAT
>JAPPPA010000201.1:0-967 GCA_028817755.1 Gammaproteobacteria bacterium
GGCGACTCTGGCTTAAATCGTATGGAAGCCTTACTGCGCTGGGAGCACCCTGAGAGCGGTATTGTTGAAGCTGGTGAATTCATCGAAGTGGCTGAAAACAGCCCAATGATTCTGGAGTTGGGCCAACATGCTTTGGGCAATGTCTGCCAGTTCCTACGCCGTTGGTTGCAGAGCGCCCCGAACCAGCCAATTCGCGTTTCTTGCAATGTGTCAGAAATGGAATTGGCACAAGAAGATTTACCAGAGCGCTTAACTCAAACGCTGCACTATTACGGTGTGCCTGCTGAATGTATTGAGTTAGAAGTCACGGAACGCGCGACTACCGGTTCTTACGACAAAAATATCACTCGCTTGCGCAGCATGGGCGTGCGCTTGGTGATTGATGATTTTGGCCGTGGCGTTTCTTCGCTTTCCCGTTTATCTAGTTTGCCGGTTGATGCAATCAAGATTGATCGCAGTTTTATACGTGAGATTACCCGCGTGCCGGCACAAAAAGCGGTAGTGAAAACCATTCTGGCGCTGGGCCGAGAGTTAAACCTAGAAGTTATTGCCCAGGGCGTGGAAACACCAGAGCAGTCTTTGGCTTTGCGCGAGCTTGGTTGTAACTTGCAACAAGGCTTACTGTTTGGTGAGGCCTTGGAGCCAATGAACGCGGTAGCACGTTCTCAACTTAAGCCAGGCAACGGCTTAAGCATGCACTAAGTCGTCATTCTGACTTTTCTTGGCACTGAATGCAGAGCGGTGCTTCTGGCCGGATTTTTAAACGCGGAAAGCCAATCGGCCCATCGCACTGGCGGCACCAGCCGTAATCATCTTCTTCAATCAACTTCAGTGCCAAGTCGATACCGGCAGTTATTCCGGCTTAGGTGAACAGCTTTCCGTCTTGCACGAAAATGGCATCCATCAAGACTTCCGCCTCGGGAAATGCCTTTGCCAACTGTGCCGCCCGCTTCCAATGCGTAGTGAC
>JAPPPA010000201.1:977-20080 GCA_028817755.1 Gammaproteobacteria bacterium
CTTCAATCAACTTCAGTGCGTTCCGCGCTTGCAGTAATCGTAGCTGGCTGCGTTCGCGTTCGGCTTTTTGTTGCTGCTGCATTTGCATGGCGTCCATGCGAGAGAGGCGCCCAACGCGGGTTTGGTCTAGCTCTACGGGTGCGGCGGCATCGGCATTGTCATGCAGTTGTGACGCTAGCTCGGCAACTAAGGCTAGAAGATCGTCTTCTAGCTCTTTAATTTCAGGGTTGCTTAGCGCGCCCACAGATTAAACGTTGTAGTACTTATTCCAGACTACAAAGGCGATGAGAAGGAGCCAGAAGGCGATGCGTTTCCAAGGTATATCGTTCATTGCTATTTTTATTGCGCGTGACTTATTTCAAAGCATACATGAATCGGCTTGCCGGATTTATTCCGGAAATCTTCAGCCAAGGTTTTAGCCGTAATGTCATCACATTGGTAGGTGTTTTGAAGCGACTCGTCTAGCTTAAAACCACGACGATTACAGCTAAAGATTAGGGTGCCGCCTTTTGCTAAAAGCTTCATGCAGGCGTTAATAATGTCTGCATGATCACGCTGTACATCAAAGTCATCTTCCATGCGCTTGCTGTTAGAAAAACTTGGCGGATCACAGAAAATAACATCGTAGCTTTGCTGCTTATCCGCGGCTTCATCTAGCCACTGTGTGACATCGGCGCGGATGAGCTGGTTGGTTTTTAGACTGAGATTATTAACGGTGAAGTTACGCTCGGCCCATTCTAGGTAGGTGTTAGACATGTCTACCGAAGTGGTGCTTTTAGCACCCGCCGCAGCGGCATGAACGCTGGCGCTGGCGGTGTAGCAGAACAGGTTGAGCATGTGCTTGTTGTGGCACATTGGCTGCAGCTGTTTGCGGATAGGGCCGTGATCTAAAAACAAGCCGGTGTCTAAATAGTCGTCGAAATTGACGTATAGCTTTAGGCTCACCGCAGGGCTGTGTTCTTGCACTAAGTGCAAAACACGTTTGCCGTCTTGTTTGGCTTTGCGCGGTGCTTGCTTCTCGTATTGTTTTTTGCCGCGCTGGCGCTCGCGAGTTTTTAGGCGCGCTTGCGTGGGCGGAATATCTAGCACTTCACACACTGCAACCAGGGTCTCGCGTAAACGCTGTTCGGCTTTGGCTTCTGGAATGCTGGCCGGTGGTGCGTACTCTTGAATAATGGCGTAGGTTTCGCCGTTTATAGTTTGGTAAATATCTACCGCGCTGGCGTATTCAGGAAGATCCGCGTCATACAGGCGGAAGTTTTCAATTTGTTCGCGCTTAGCCCAGCGGGTTAGGTGCTTAAGGTTTTTACGCAGGCGATTAATCAGCGCTTCTGGCGCCTTAGCAACGCGAGCGCCTTCTAATGGCATGCGGTAAAGACGGCAGGCAATCGGGCCGTTATCAATCGCCCAATGTTTAGCCGCGCGCAGGTTGGTGGCGCGGGCAAGGCCGCTGTCGGCCGTTAGAATACCCAGCTGCCAGCCTTCAAATTGCTGCGCAAAGTTTTTGCCGATATTCATATATAGCGGCGTGAGTTCTGGCGTGCTGCCTAGGCGTTCGCCATAAGGCGGGTTGCTGAGAATAAGGCCGGTTTTGGCTTCTTCCGGCGCTTGCCATTGTTCGGCGTTGGCTTCTTGTACAAACACCTTCCAACTTAAACCCGCGGCTTTGATATTGGCTTTGGTAGCCGCAACGGCTTGAGGATTGCTGTCGCCGCCAGAAATGAGTGGCAAGTTTTCTAGGCCATCGTCGGCGCGGTCTAACGCGTCTTCAACTAAGGCATTCCAGTCATCGGCTTTGTGGCGCTCCCAAGCGCTAAAGCCCCAGTGTTGTGCCAGTAAACCCGGTGCAATATCGCCAGCAATCATGGCGGCTTCAATCATTAAGGTGCCGCTGCCGCAGAAGGGGTCAATAAAGCTGCCGCCTTCGGCGGCGATTTGGGGCCAGCGCATACGCAGTAGCATGGCGGCGGCCACGTTCTCTTTCAGCGGCGCATCGACCATGCGCGCGCGGTAGCCGCGTTGGTGCAGGCTGTGGCCGGAGAGGTCTAGGCTGAGCGTGGCTTGGTTTTTATACAGGTGCAGGTTGATGCGAATGTCGGGCAGTTCGGTATCTACATCTGGGCGCTGGCCGGTTTCATCACGAAAATGATCAACCACCGCATCCTTTACGCGCAGTGAGGCAAACTGCGAATGGTTGATATGGCTGGCGGCCACATTGGCATCAATCGCGAAGGTGCTGCGATGTGAAAAGTGGCTGCTCCAATCAATCGCACCCGCGGCGCGGTAAAGCTGGTCTGGATCGTTAGCCTCAAACGTTGCCAGTGGAAACAGCACACGGTTAGCCACCCGTAGCCATAGGCAGGCTTTCATGGCGCCGGTAATGTCGCTATCAAAGTGGACGGCGGCGCGGGTTTGTCCGGTAACGGAAAGCTCAAGCGCTTCTAGTTCCTGAACAACAAGGTCTTCAAGCCCACGAGGGCAGGTGGCGGTAAATTTCATGTGCGAATTTTACTCTGACAAACGCTCCGGCTGTGTCTAATACCGTTAGAGCGCTGCTTTGTGCGAAAATAGGGGCATTAATCGACTGCCAGAGAGCGCTCTATGACTAGTTTCGCCCACCCCTATACCCGCATTGTTGGCACCGGCCATTACCTTCCTAAAAACGTAATGACGAATGAAGATGTGGAAAAGGTATGCGATACCACCAGCCAGTGGATTATTGAGCGTACCGGCATTGAGCAGCGCCACTTCTGTGAAGAAGGTGAAAGCACGGCCGATATGGCTGAAGCCGCGGCACGCAATGCCATGGAGTCGGCCGGTGTAGAGGCGGGCGATATTGATTTGATTATTGTGGGTACGTCTTCAGCTGATTACGGCTCGCCTTCGGTCGCCTCAATGCTGCAACACCGTTTAGGTTGTAACACCATTTGCGCCTTTGATGTGTCTGCCGCCTGTACCGGTTTTATTTATAGTCTTGGTGTTGCTGACAGCATGATTAAAGCGGGCACCGCGACCACGGCGCTAGTGATTGGCGCTGAGCGTATTTCTCAATATTTAGATTGGGAAGAGCGTAATACTGCGGTGATTTTTGGTGACGGCGCCGGTGCGGCGGTTGTAAAAGGCAGTGATGAGCCAGGCATTTTGAGCACGCATTTGCATGCTGACGGCAGCAAAAAAGACTCGCTATTCCTAAACAATGGTAAGCCGGTTTATGAGCCTGCTGAGCGCGCTAATAAAGTTACCATGGACGGGCAAGATGTTTTCAAAAATGCGGTTAAGCGCTTTAGTGAAGTGATTGACCAGTGCTTAACGGCCAATAATGTGGCTAAAGAAGACATTGATTGGTTGGTGCCGCATCAAGCCAATATTCGCATTATTCAAGCCGTGCAGAAGAAGCTCGCCATGAAGGATGACCAAGTGGTGGTTACGGTAAATAAAACCGCTAATAACTCTGCCGCTACTGTGCCTATCGCGTTGGATATTGCCTCACGCGATGGTCGCGTTAAGCCCGGCCAGCTGGTCATTTCAGCCGCTTTTGGCGCGGGCTTAACATGGGGCGCTTTATTGCTCCGGTTCTAAGCCATACGCCTAATCGCGTAAGCCTCTTTGATACCTAAATACGCAGCCTTCGCTGCGTATTTTTTTGGCCTGCCCAATGGGCGCGGCTTTACCACCGTTGGTCGGAAAGTCACCAAAAAATAGGCTTTTGCTATTGCTAAGTGAATTAACATTCACTAGGGTCCGCCTGAACGTTTGATAAGCTAAGCAACTCAGGAGATAGTTATGCGCTCAGCTTTTGCAGTAAGGGTTAGCCGTTTTGCCATGATGGCCGCGGCAGCAAGTTTGGTTGTTGCCTGTGGTGGCAGCGACGATAGCGCGGCCGTAAATGGCAACGCACTGGTTCAAGAAACCGCAAGTTTCCAAAGTGCCAATGCCGGTACTCCGATTGATGGTCAATACATTGTTGTGCTGAACAAATCAGCTGATAACAAGCTATTGGGCCTAGAAAATATTCCTGTGCTTGGTGATGTAGTCTCTCCGCTTGTGAGCCAAGTTGCAGACGCTCTAGCAAACGCCTACGGCCTAACGCTGGGTACGGTGTTTGAACACGCATTAGATGGCTTTGTTGCGCAAATGACAGCAGAACAAGCTGCGCAACTTGCTAACGACCCAAGTGTTGATTTTGTTGAGCAAGATTTCATCGTCTCAGCGGTATCAACTACGCAAAACAACGCGACCTGGGGTCTAGACCGTATTGACCAGGCGGATCGCCCATTAGATGGCCGTTACACTTACGCTGAAGACGGCGAAGGTGCGCACATTTACATTATTGATACCGGTATCCGTACTTCTCACAATGAGTTTGCTGGCCGCATGGGCGAAAGCCGTAACTTTGTTTCTAGCGGTGGCTTCCTATTTGGTGGCGGTTCTGTAGACCCTAACAACTTTGAAGACTGTGAAGGCCACGGTACTCACGTAGCCGGTTCTGCGGGTGGTACTACTTACGGTGTGGCTAAGAAGGCCACCATGCACGCCGTGCGTGTATTGGACTGTAATGGTTCTGGCTCTAACTCTGGTGTAATCGCCGGTGTTGAATGGGTTATGTCTAACCACATTAAACCTGCGGTAGCCAACATGAGCCTTGGTGGCGGTTCTAGTACAGCACTAGATAACGCGGTACGTAATGCAGTTAACGCCGGTGTGACCTTTGTTGTTGCTGCGGGTAACGACAACGCGAATGCCTGTAATGGTTCTCCAAACCGTGTAGCCGAAGCGCTAACCGTTGGCTCAACTACCAGCAGCGATGTACGCTCTTCGTTCTCTAACCACGGCAGCTGCGTAGACATCTTCGCGCCGGGTTCAAGCATTCTTTCGGCTGACAAAGACAGCAATAGTGATACAGCTACGCTAAGCGGTACGTCAATGGCGGCACCTCATGTGGCGGGTGTTGCGGCACTTTATGCGGCAGCTAACCCTAATGCTGCGCCTGCAGAAGTGTTTGACCAAGTATTAGCGCTGGGCGTGAGCAACAAGCTTTCTAGCATCAACAGTGGTTCACCAAACCTATTGCTACAAAACCACGTTGCTGGCGGTAACGGTGGCGGTACGCCAATCGACAACGTGCCAGTGGCTCGTCTAAGCGTGAGCTGTGATGACCTAACTTGCTCGGCTGACGGTTCTACTTCGTCTGACGACAATGGCGTAAGCAGCTACAGCTGGAACTTCGGCGATGGCCAATCTGCTTCTGGCGCTAACGTAAATCACACTTACGCAGCAGCCGGTACTTACACCATTCGCCTAACCGTGACTGATACTACCGGTCAAACCGACAGCGCTGACCAGCAAGTAACTGTGTCTGCACCAGGTGCAGGTCCATGCCCAGATTGCGGCCATATCAGTGGCAACCTAAGCAATGGCCAAACTGCTTACACCAACAGCTTTAGTAGCAACGGTGGTACTTTCGAAGGTTATCTAGAAGGTGCAGCAGGTACGGACTTCGACCTACGTCTAGAGAAGTATCAGAGCCGCTTCTTCTTCGGTGGTAGCTGGTCAAGTGTTGCTGCTTCAGAAACCAGCAGCTCTAGCGAAGAAATTAACTACAACGGTACTGCAGGTACATATCGTTGGCGCCTGAAGAGCTACAGTGGCTCTGGTGCTTTCGACTTCTACTTCAAGCACCCATAAGCAAGTAGTTAGCTAAAAAATAAAAGCCGGCCCTGAGTGATCAGGGCCGGCTTTTTTGTTTGGGTTGCCGAAAAGCTTATTCGTGAGTTTGTTTAAGCGGCGTCTTGTTTACGGTCTTCAGCGGCTTGTAATAAGGTGCTACGGCAATCTTCGCTTAAGTCCGTCCAGTGGCAATCTTGTAGTGCGCCTTCTAGGGCATAAAGCAAGTTTAGGCTTGGGTGAAAACCAGCATTACGCACGCGACAAAACGCATTAACCGAACCTGCATCGCGGAGCCCTTCAATCGTGCTAATACCGACTTCTTCAAGCCAGTTGCAGGAACGAAGCCCCAAATTCCTAAGCTGCATTAATTCGCTGTTACCCATGATGCGCCGCCGTAAAACATACTGATCGGTATGTTTTTCAGTATATCCACTCGGCGGCGGTAAGCAAGCCAAGCTAATCAAGTTGATTATTCGGTGGCAGCTTTCTCAGCGTTGCGTTGATTAACCCAATCGGTCACAGCCTTGCCTGCGCCCATTGGCCAGCCTTTGAGTTTGTCGGGCGGAATGCGTTTGTACTCGTCCAGTTCATCACCCAATACGATCTCGCCTTCGGCATATACGTGGTAGGCAATGATGATTTGATTCATCGGCTCAAACTGGTAGTGGCCAATCAAGGTTGGGCTGTGTGCGTCTAAGCCTAGTTCTTCTTTTACTTCACGAATCATGGCTGGTTCTGGCACTTCGTGTTTTTCCAGAAAGCCGGTAATCACACCAAAGAACTTCTGCGTCCACATTTTGTTGTGCGCCAGAATAATATCGCCTTCGTGCTCCACAATCGCAGCGACTACGGGCGTAGGGTTTTCGTATTGCACAAAGTCGCAAGTGTCATTGGTACAGGCGTGGCGCGGTTCGTTCTCGATAACCGTGCCAGCCATATCGGATTTGCATTTGGGGCAGTACTTAAATTGCATATGCATTAGCTCAACGCCCATCCTGCAGCTAAAACCACCGCGCCAATCACATCGGCTAAGGCAATCTTTTTAATAGCAGGGCTGTCGTGTGGAATGGAAAACGCAATCGCGACAAAGCTCAACATCGCCGCGAAAGCCGCCACGCTCACTTCAAAAGCAAACTGCTGAGTAAAGGCCGAGTAATAGCAGGCCGCCGCGAGTAGGCCGAATAACACCGCTCGGTGGTGCAGTAGTACTAACAATACGCGGTCACTGGTATCAATTTTGTATAACGCTGCCAGCTTGTTGGCAGATAGGCCGCTAATGGCGGGTGGTGTGTGTAGCAGCCCAATCAGTACGAGGGCAATTTGTAAGCTTAGGCTCATTATTCGGTTCCTCTATTTCGGCGGTAGCGTGGTCACGAACTCTAGGCTACGGCGTATCCAGTATTGCACCTGCTCGTCGGTTTCGGCGTAACCCACCGGAACGGTTACCCAGCCTTTCATCACGCGGCCGGTGAAGTCCATTACGCGTGCGCCCGGTTGCGCGAGGCAATCTTCGTAAGCCTCTAAACCGACGCGCACCATTAAAGCGTCGCGGTGAGTGCCAATACTCATATTGCCGTCGATCATATAACCAATGCCGCCGAACATTTTCTTCTCAACCATGCCTGGTACTTCGGTCATGTTCTTGGCGACGCGAGCGGCGAGTTCTTCGTTATATGGCATTGGTATCTCCAACAATGGCCTTCGACAGGCTCAGGCCGAACGGAATGGTGAGTTTGAAAAACAATAACCGCTAGCCCTGAGCTTGTCGAAGGGTGGTTAAGCAGTGTTTGCCAGCCCATCCATCGTCACATGCTTCGGATGCGCGGCGACTCGTGTTATCCAAGCCTGCACGGCTGGATACTCCGCCAAATCAAAACCGCCTTCATCCGCCACATGCGTATAGGCGTAAAGTGAAATATCGGCAATCGTCATGCAATTACCTACAAGGTAATCATTCTTGCTTAGCGTGCTTTCCATCACCGCTAAGGCTTTATGCCCGCCGGCTTGTTTGGCTTTGTACTCTTCCAGCCGCTCTTCTGGAAGCCCTAAATAACGATTGATATAGCGCGCCACGGCGATGTAAGGCTCGTGGCTGTATTGCTCAAAAAACTGCCACTGCAATACCTGCGCGCGAGTGAAATTGTCCGCAGGTAAGAACAGCGTGCCTTCGGCTAGGTAATTCAGAATCGCATTCGATTCAGCCAAGGTGCGACCGTCGTCTAATTCAAGCGTTGGAATCTTGGCATTCGCGTTTTTAGCCTTAAACGCGTCGTTATGCGTTTCACCCGCCAGAATATCTACGTGAACCCACTCATGCGCCAAGCCCAAATGGCTGGCTAGTAAAGCCAGTTTGTAGCAATTGCCGGAGTAGTAGTCGCCGTATATTTTCATCGTATAGCCAGTGTTTAAAACTGAAGGGGCTTGTGAACAAGGGGTTGCTCTGGAGCGACTTCTTGATGGATAAGGTCGCTCAAGTTAAAGCCTTCTAAGTGGCTAAGGTAGTGCGCTTGGGCGTCATTCAGAATGCCCTTCAGCTTGCAGGCTTGAAGGAGTCGGCAGGGGCCATCGTTGCAATCTACGGGGTCTAGAGTGTGTTCCATTAGTTCAACAATCCGTCGCAAATTGATGGTGTCGGCTGCTTGCCCAAGCTTTATGCCGCCATGCTTACCTCGAGATGACTTGATGTAACCGGCGGCGACCAGTTTGCTAACGATTTTCATCACGTGGCTCTTCGAAATATCGAAGTGTTCCACCATGGCGTTGATGGTGGTGGTTTCTTCGTCCATGAGCCCTAAGTAAATCAAGACTCTAAAAGCGTAGTCGGTATGTTTGGTAAGGCGCATAGGGCAGGCCGAGCGAGTGATGTTTGGGTGTCAATATTTGGTTAGTCTACACTTTTGTTAAAGATTCATATAATATGAATGTTAATGAATTTGGTGAAGGAACTATCTCATGTTGAGTCCAGAAACGATTAGTACGGTTAAGGCGACTGCTCCGGTCTTAGAAGCCAGGGGGCTGGAAATCACACAGCTGTTTTACAAAAAGTTGTTTGCCGGAAACCCAGAGCTACTGAATATCTTTAACCACAATAATCAGAGGAACGATACTCAGGCGCGAGCGTTAGCGGATGCAGTGTTGGCGTATGCGCGTAACTTAGACAATGTAGAAGTGTTGTTGCCCACGGTGGCGCGCATTGCTAACAAACACGCGAGCCTAGGGGTGAAGGCAGAGCATTACCCTATTGTGGGCAAGGCGTTGCTAGAAACGTTACAAGAGCTATTGGATTTAGATGCAAGTGATCCAATCATTCAGGCTTGGGCAGAGGCTTATGGCGTATTGGCGGATGTATTTGTTAATACGGAAGAAGGCCTATATCGGCATTCAGAAAAAGCATCCGGTGGTTGGCGTGGGTTCCGAGAGTTTGAGGTGACATCGGTTATTCAAGAGGCCGCCGAGGTTCGGTCTTTTTACTTGGAGCCCGTGGACGGAAAGGGCCTGCTGCCGTTTCTTCCGGGCCAATATATTGGTGTTAATGTGCAGCCGAAAGCTAGTGAGAATGCCGCTATTCGTCAGTACTCCCTCACTGGGGAGCTGGGTGCAGACTATTATCGAATCACGGTAAAGACTGAGCCTAATGGCTGCGTATCCAATCATATGCATCAGCTAAAGGCAGGTGATCGTGTGGGCGTGTCGCCGCCAGCTGGTGTCTTTACCGCTCGCCCTTCTGCTAAGCAACGGGTGTTTATTGCCGGAGGCGTTGGCATTACGCCCGTATATAGCATGTTGTTACAAACGCTAGCGGAAGGCGCCCAGTCTCCGCTGTTTATCCAATGCTGCCGAGATGCTAGCCACCAAATTTATGCGGATGAATTGGCTGAGCTAAAAGCAGAACACAACTTCGACTTTAAATTGGCTTACGAGAACGGCGAGGGCGCTAATTGGCAAGGCTACCTAGATGCCGAGGTGCTGCAACGTTGGCTGACTGACCCCGAGAATGTTGATGTTTATTTCTGCGGCCCAATGCCGTTTATGAAGGCAATCAATAAAGCACTACTGGAAATAGCTGTGCCCGAAGATAGCATTTTCTATGAAGTGTTTGGGCCGAATGAATCGCTATAGCGTGCGCCACTTTATGCGGCCGCGGTGGTTTGTAATCGCCGCGGTCGCCGGCACCTTATTAAACTTGGTCAACCAGTACCAAGCTCTTTTGTTTGATGTAGGACTTATCGACTGGCCGAAACTAGCGTTGACGTATGTTGTGCCGTACTTGGTTTCTAGCCTGTCTGCTTGGTTTGAACCTTCGGCCTAACGTTGCCCCCCTGACTAGGAAGACTTAGTCAGGGCCGAAGGTTGTATTAAGTATCTCGAGTATTAGTGTTTTTATCGTCTGGTGGTTAAGACGACCTTGCCAACCACTTCACGCTTCAAGATCGCCTCATGTGCTTTCGCCACATCAGCCAAATCGTAAGCACCGTGAATCGGCACTTCCATATCGCCGGTGGCGAGCCATTGCATCACTTGTTTGAAGTTGTCGGCGTTCTCTTTTGGATTCACTGCAGCCCATTGGCCCCAGAATACGCCGACTACACTGGCGCTCTTAACAAGCAGGCGATTGACCGCCATTTCTGGAATGCGGCCAGAGGCAAAGCCAATCACTAGATAGCGAGCGCCCCAGTTAATGGATTTAATGGCTTGATCGAAGATGTCGCCGCCAACGGCATCAAACACTACGTCGGCGCCTTTGCCGCCGGTGGCTTTTTTCACCACTTCACGAATGTCTTCGTTGTTGTAGTTCAACACCATATCGGCACCGGCCTCAAGCGCTTGTTTGAGCTTTTCGTCAGAGCCGCCTGCAGCGATCACTTTGGCGCCCATGAGTTTGCCGATTTGAATGGTCGCCATGCCAACGCCGCCGGTAGCGCCGAGCACTAATAAGGTTTCACCCGGCTGTAGGTTGCCGCGTTGTTTTAGGGCGTGAATGGAGGTGCCGTATACGCAAGGTACAGAGGCGGCGGCTTCATAAGAAACGGAAGCCGGCATGGGAATGGCGCTGGCAGCGGGAATCACCATCTCATCGCAATAGCCACCGAGCATGGCGGCTGCAAAGACTTTGTCGCCAACTTTAAGGTGCTCAACACCTTCGCCAAGCTCTAGTACCTCACCCGCGAATTCAATGCCCGGTGTAAACGGCAAAGGCGGCTTCACTTGGTAAAGGCCTTGAATAATTAAGGTGTCGGGGAAGTTCACACCACAGGCATGTACGCCCACGCGAATATGGCCTTTCTTTATCGCAGGGCTATCGAGTTCTTTGATAACAAGTTTGTCGGCGGGGCCTAATTCTTCGCATACAACGGCGCGCATTGGGATGTCTCCTGTTTGGTTTGCCAGGGTGTGTTTATGTGCTGGCAGATTAGCAGAGCAATACGGTTCTGCCTACGGCCTAGCACTGGCAGGAAATAACACTTGTTCGCTCAAAATGCGGGCGTTATAGTGCGCAATCAATTTTACCAAGCAAGCGCTTGATTAATGTTTTTTGGATGACCATATGGGCGGCGACAAAATAGTACGAATCGGTTGTGCCAGCGGCTTTTGGGGCGATACCTCGGTAGCGGCGCGACAGCTAGTTCAGTCCGGCCAGATTGATTATCTGGTGTTCGACTATTTGGCGGAAGTCACCATGTCGATCCTAGCCGGTCAGATGATGAAAGACCCAGAAGCAGGATACGCCAAAGACTTTATCCGCGTGCTGCAACCGCTACTGCCTGCCATTAAAGAGCAGGGCATTAAAGTGGTTGCCAATGCGGGCGGCTTAAATCCTGCAGCTTGCCGCCAAGCCATGCTCGCCGCTGCCGAAGCGGCTGGCGTAGACATTAACGTTGGCATTGTTGAAGGCGACAACTTGGCGCGTCGTGCGGCTGAGCTACAAAGCTTGCCAGCTTGGGACCAATACGGCGGCGAGGGCGAAAGCTTTCCGTCACGCCCCGTTAGCATTAATGCTTACCTAGGCGCCACGCCGGTAAAAGCGGCCCTAGATGGTGGCGCCGATATTGTGATTACCGGCCGCTGCGTAGACAGCGCCGTGGTACTTGGTCCGCTGATGCATGAATTTGGCTGGGGCGAGCAAGATTACGATTTACTTTCAGCCGGCTCGCTAGCTGGTCATATTTTGGAATGCGGCGCCCAGTGCACTGGCGGCAATTTCACCGACTGGCAAGACGTGCCGGATTACGCCCATATGGGATTCCCCATCGCGGAATGCGCGGCTGACGGCAGCTTTGTTGTAACCAAACCGGATAACACCGGCGGGCTGGTTAGCAAAGCCACCGTGGCTGAGCAAATGGTTTACGAAATTGGCGACCCACGCCAATACATGTTGCCGGATGTGGTTTGCGACTGGACGCAGGTAGCCATCAAACAGATTGGCGAAAACCGCGTTGAAGTTAGTAACGCCAAAGGCCTAGCGCCAACCGCAGAATACAAAGTGTCGGCTACCTATATGGACGGCTTCCGCGCCACCGGCATGTTGATGGTCGGCGGTATTGATGCGGCTAAGAAAGCGCATACCGTTGCCAACGCGATTATTGAGCGCTGTAACGAAATCTTCGCGGCCATGAAGCTTGGCTCATTCTCTGAAGTGAATATTGAAGCCCTAGGTGCAGAAGATACCTACGGCGAACACGCCCGTACTGGCGGTACCCGCGAAGTGTTTTTGAAAATGGGCGTAAAACACCCAGATAAAAAAGCGCTGGTGATTTTCTCTGGCGAGATTGCACCTGCCGCGACGGGTATGACGCCGGGCATTACCGGCTACTTTGGCGGGCGCCCGAAAGTGTCGCCGGTGATTCGTTTATTCAGTACGCGTATTGCTAAAGCCGATGTGCCGGTGACGGTGGATTTAGGCGAGGGCAAACAAGACATCGCCATTAATGCTGATGGTGGTTTTGACGCTGCTCAAGTCGCCGAACAGGCAGACGTTGCAAATCCACAAGGTGAAGGCCTAGTGGAAGTGCCACTAGTAAAACTAGCTTGGGGTCGCAGTGGCGATAAAGGCGACCACGCCAATATCGGCATTATCGCGCGTCAGCCGGAATACCTGCCGTGGATTCGCGCGGCGCTCAGCACTGACGCCGTTAAACAGTACTTCTCACATATCTGCGAAGGCGATGTGTTGCGCTGGGAGCTGCCGGGCATTGACGGCCTGAACTTCCTATTGAAAAACACCCTAGGTGGCGGCGGTATCGCCAGCCTACGTGCTGATCCACAGGGCAAATGCTTTGCGCAAATGTTGTTGGATCATCCTGTCGCCATTCCGGCCGAACTGTTATGAACTTGAAACCACAGATTGCACAGATGAACACAGATTTGCTTAAACACGGTAAATCGACATCTGTGCCAATCTGTGAAATCTGTGGTTAGACCCATGCCCCAAATAGAAACACAAATTGACAACCAATCCGCCGACTTCGCCAGCAAGCGCGAAGAAATGCTGGAAGCCATTAAAGAGATGCGCGACGCCGAAGGGCGGGTGATTGCATCTGAGCAAGCCAAGCGCGAGAAATTTCATAAACGGGGCCAGTTATTGCCGCGTGAGCGTGTGAATTTGCTGCTTGATCGCGGTTCGCCGTTTTTAGAAATTTCTACCCTGTGTAGCTACGGCCTCTATGGCGACAAAGACGGCAGCACCGCTGGCGGTAATTCCATTATTGGCATTGGTTATGTGAGTGGTGTGCGCTGCTTAATCAACGCCAGTAACGCCGCCATTAAGGGCGGCACCATGTCGCCGTTGGGTATTCACAAAACTTTACGCTGCCAAGAAATTGCGTTGAAGCAAAAGCTACCGGTGGTATCGCTGATTGAATCCGGCGGTGCTGACTTAACTCAGCAAGCCGAAGTGTTTATCCCCGGCGGCAAAATTTTTGCGAACGAAGCGCGTATGTCGGCCGCGGGCATTCCGCAAATTGCCGTAGTACACGGTTCCAGTACTGCTGGCGGCGCGTATATGCCGGGTTTGTCGGACTACGTAATCATGGTGCGCAAAAAAGCCAAGGTATTCCTCGCTGGGCCGCCGTTGCTTAAAGCTGCGACCGGCGAAATTGCGACCGACGAAGAACTCGGCGGTGCCGAAATGCACTGCCAAGTAGCGGGCACATCAGAATGGATGGCCGAAGATGATCGCGACGCGATTCGCCAAGCACGTGAAGTGGTTGCAGGCCTAGGTTGGAACGAAAGTAATCCAGCAGCGCCAGCGGTATATGCAGAACCAAAATACGCCACCGACGAACTAGCCGGTGTAGTGCCTGTGGATTACCGCAAGCCTTACGACTGCCGTGAAGTGATTGCGCGTATTACCGACGGTTCCGACTTCAATGAATTCAAAGCCGAATTTGACCAACAAACCATCTGTGGCCGCGCGAAAATCGAAGGCCGCACGGTTGGCATTCTGGCTAACAATGGCCCGATCACCGCTCAGGGCGCAAACAAAGCCGGCCAATTTATTCAGCTGTGCTGCCAAACCAATACGCCGCTGGTATTCCTACAAAACACCACGGGCTACATGGTTGGCACCTCTAGCGAGCAAGCCGGCATTGTTAAACACGGTTCAAAAATGGTGCAGGCCGTGACCAACGCCACCGTGCCGAAAATCACCATTGTTTTGGGCGGCTCATTCGGTGCTGGTAACTACGGCATGTGCGGCCGTGGTTTTGATCCGGACTTTATTTTCGCTTGGCCAAACAGTCGCACCGCGGTGATGGGTGGCGAACAGGCCGGCACAGTGATGCGCATTGTTGCTGAGATGCAGGGCAAAGCTCGCGGCCAAGAAATCCCAGAAGAAATGCTCGACGGCATCAAACAAAAGCTACAAGCCAAGTTTGAAGCCGAAGCCCACAGCATTGCCGCCACCGCGCGTTTATTTGACGACGGCCTAATTGATCCGCGCGATACCCGTCGTGTACTCGGTTACTGCCTCTCTATCGTCACCGACGCCCGCGAGCGTGAACTACAAGCAAACACCTTTGGTGTGGCGAGGTTATAGAAAACAGGAACCACAGATTTCACAGATGGGCACAGATTGGTTTTTGCTCGGTTGTTGAAAGGCTGTGGAGATATTTGGAGCCCGGTCATGCCGGATGAATTTTAATAAAGACATTTTTACATCTGTGTAAATCTGTGAAATCTGTGGTTAGGACTAATGATATTTACCCACGAACACGACGAAATTAAAAAAACCACCAAACGCTTTGTTGAGGATGTGATTAATCCCAACATCGAAGAATGGGAGCGCGACGGCATCTTCCCTGCGCATGAGGTGATGAAGCAGGCCGGTGATCTTGGTTTGCTGGGTATTACCAAGCCTGAGTCTGTGGGTGGTATGAACCTAGATTATTCTTACGAAGTTGCCTTTGCCGAAGGCCTCGGTCACGCTCGTCATGGTGGCGTACCGATGGCGATTGGCGTGCAAACCGATATGGCAACACCAGCGCTAGCGCGTTTTGGTAGCACCGAATTGCAAGAAGAATTCTTAGCGCCAGCAGTTGCGGGTGACCAAGTCGCTTGCGTAGCCGTTTCTGAGCCGGGCGCCGGTTCTGACGTAGCCAATATCCAAACGCATGCGCGTAAAGATGGCGACGACTACATCATTAACGGTTCAAAAATGTGGATCACCAACGGCACCCAAGCCGATTGGGCCTGCATGTTGGTGAACACCAACCCAGATGAAAAACGCCACACCAACAAATCATTGATCGTGGTGCCGTTGGATTCAAAAGGCGTAAACCGCGAAACCAAGTTGGACAAACTGGGCATGCGTGCCTCAGACACCGCCATGATTTTCATGGACGAAGTGCGTGTGCCGCAGCGCAACTTAATCGGCCAAGAAGGCGCCGGTTTCACTTATCAAATGATGCAGTTCCAAGAAGAGCGCTTGTACCTCACCGCCAGCGTGATCGAAGGCCTGCAAGACTGCATTAATGAAACCATCGACTACACCCGTCAGCGCAAAATCTTTAACAGCACCGTGCTGGATCAGCAGTACGTGCACTACCGCTTGGCTGAATTGAAAACCGAAGTTGAAGCCGTGCGCTCAATGATCTATCGCGCCACCGCGGATTATGTAAATGGTAAAGACGTGGTTGAGTTGGCCTCTATGGCTAAGCTAAAAATCGGTCGTCTCTGCCGTGAAGTCACCGACACCTGTATCCAATTCTGGGGCGGCCAAGGCTTTATGCAAGAAAACCTCTGCGCTCAGCAGTACCGCGATATGCGTTTGGTTTCTATCGGCGGCGGTGCCGATGAAGTCATGCTCAGCATCATCTGCAAGTACATGGGTACACTGCCTAAGCCTCAGAAATAAACATGACTGAAGGTGTAGACGAAAAGTTGGTGGTTATGGCATGTGCGGTTTTTGTGTCGTGTTGTGCCTTAGCAACCTCAATTTGGCAAGCCTATGCTGCCAGAAAGCATAATCGTCTATCTGTAACCCCTCATCTGACCACGTGGTTTAACGAGTGGTATTCGGACAAGAAGTTTGAATTAATCCTAATGAACAACGGCGTTGGGCCTGCAAAGATCACTAGTTTTAAGGTCTATGTAGACGGCGTAGTGTTAGAGGGTGTTAGAAGCAATATTCTGAAACAGGCTGTAGCTAAACTGTTTGATGGGTATAACTATTCGTCGGCGCAAAGCTTTCTTGGAAGAACGTACTCTATGAGGGTGAACGAAAGCTGCGAGTTGTTGAATATTGAGTTTCATGGAGATTCTCCAACGGAAGCTCAAATGGAAAAAATCATTCGTAGGTTAGATATTCAGATTGATTACGCTTCGATGTATGAGCAAAGTTTCAAATTGTCTTTGCATGAAGAAATGTAGTTGTACGGGTTGAACAAGAGAAAAAAATGCAACTGCCAAATAGTGAAACCTTAAAACTCGACTTGGCCGAGGGTGTTTTAACGATCACCCTTAATCGGCCCGATTGCCGCAATGCGATGAACATCACCTTGGTCAATGAATTGATCGAGGCGTTTGACGCGGTGGCGGAAGATCGCAGTGTGCGAGCGATTGTTGTGCGTGGCGCCGACGGCAACTTCTGTGCCGGTGCCGACATTAAAGATATGGCGGGTGCGCGTGCTAAACCGATTACTGCCGAAGGCACCGTAGACGGTGACCCCATCGCTAAATTCAATCGCCGTTTTGGCGATTTGATGGAAAAAGCCAATCACGCGCCGCAAGCCGTCATTGCCTATATCGAAGGTGCGGTTTTGGGCGGTGGCTTTGGTTTGAGCTGTGTCTCTGATGTGGCGATCTGCCATGCCGACGCACAGTTTGGTTTACCAGAAACGGGCCTCGGCATTACGCCGGCGCAAATCGCGCCGTTTGTGGTGCAGCGTATTGGCATTACGCAAGCGCGCCGTTTGGGTGTAACTGGCGGTCGTTTTGATGGCCGTTATGCACACCAATTAGGTTTGGTGCATGAGGTATGTGACAGCGCCGACGAAATGGACGCGCTGCTCGTTAAAACCCTAAAACAAGTGCGCCGTTGTGCGCCGGGCGCAAACGCTGGTACCAAAGCAGTCATGCTGCGTGTTGGCACCGCGCCAATGAACGAATTATTAGACCGCGCTGCGATTGAATTTGCAGCCGCCGCGCGGGGTGAAGAGGGCGTAGAAGGCATGACAGCCTTTATTGAAAAACGCCAAGCAAGCTGGAATTCATAAGACGATGTCATTTAACAAAGTCCTCATTGCCAACCGTGGCGAAATTGCCTGCCGTGTTATCAAAGGCGCGCGTTCACTCGGTTACGGCACCGTTGCTGTTTACTCAGATGCCGACGCCCAAGCGCGCCATGTGCAAATGGCCGACGAAGCCGTGCATATCGGCCCAGCGGCTTCTGCTGAAAGCTATCTGAAAATCGACAACATCATCGCTGCCGCCAAACAAACCGGCGCCGATGCAGTGCACCCCGGCTATGGCTTTTTGGCTGAAAACGCTGATTTTGCTGCAGCCTGTGCTGACGCCGGCATTACCTTTATCGGCCCATCGCCAGAAGCGATTACCGTGATGGGTAGTAAGCGGATTTCTAAGGCCAAGATGATCGAAGCGGGTGTGCCTTGCATTCCCGGTAGCAACCCGAAAGAAGCCCAAGATGATGACGCCCTAATCGAAGCCGCCAAAGGCATGGAATTGCCGGTGATGGTGAAAGCCAGTGCTGGTGGTGGTGGCCGCGGTATGCGTTTGGTGTTTAACGAGGCGGATTTGCCGGATGCGATTGCGTCGGCACGATCAGAGGCGGAAAAGTCTTTCGGTAACGGCGAGCTAATCGTTGAAAAAGCTGTGGTGAATGCTCGCCACGTAGAGATTCAAGTGTTCGGCGATACCCACGGTGATGCTGTGCATTTAGGTGAGCGTGACTGTTCCGTACAGCGCCGTCACCAAAAACTGATTGAAGAAAGTCCATCGCCAGCGGTGAACGAAGCGCTGCGTGCGCGTATGGGTGAGGCCGCCGTAAATGCTGCCAAAGCCGTGAATTACGTTGGTGCAGGCACAGTGGAATTCTTGCTCGCGCCAAATAGCGAATTCTATTTCCTAGAAATGAATACACGCCTACAGGTAGAGCACCCGGTCACCGAACTGGTCACCGGCGAAGACCTAGTGCAATGGCAGCTGCGCGTTGCTGCGGGCGAGCCACTGCCGAAAACCCAAGAACAAATCAGCCTGAATGGTTGGGCGATTGAAGTGCGCCTTTGCACCGAAGATGCCGCCAATGACTTCCTGCCACAAACTGGCCCCGTGCTGCATTGGCAAGAATCTACTCGTGATGGTTTGCGTACCGATTACGGCGTACTCAGCGGCGGCGAAGTCAGCCCTTGGTACGACTCCATGCAAGCCAAAGTCATTGCCTACGGCCCTACGCGCGATGCCGCGCGCCGTCGCCTGATTGCGGCCTTGGCTGAAACCCAATTGTATGGCGTCACCAGCAACCGCGACTTCCTTGCCGATATGTTGTCGCATGATGTTTTCGCAGGCGGTGATTTCAGTACCGGCTTTATCGACGAACATTTTGCTGATGGCTTCGATGCCACTGCAGATTTCCAACAACTCGCAACTGCTGCGGCAGCACTCTATTTGGATGACGCCGCCGAGCTGCAACAGCAAGCCGGTTTCGACGGCGGCCTACGCGCTTGGAATAGCGCCGACGGCAATAGCAACGAATTCAAGCTAACCGCGGGTGAGCAGGAACAAGAGCTTCAGCTCACCGCCTTGCGCGACCAAACCGTGAGCGTCACGGATGGCGAAAACACCGTAGAAATTCAGTGGCAAGCCTGCGCGGATGGTCAATTTAGTTACGTGATCGACGAAGATCGTCACACCGCTAGCTATACCCGCAACGGCGCAGAGCTGTGGCTAGACGCACCAAACACAAACGGCCTACAACGCATTAT
>JAPPPA010000029.1 GCA_028817755.1 Gammaproteobacteria bacterium
CAATTGTATTTGCGGCATAAATAACGTAACGTTCAGTACGACTATGGGGTGGTATTGGGTGATTAATCTTGCGGGACTTGGGTTCCGGCAACGCTGTGACGGCTAAAAAGATCGCAGCTAGCCGCGACAACGCTAAATCGATAGCTAAGCATTTTGATATTGCGAACGAGGTCGAACTCGGTGCGCGCCGCAAGATATTGCTTCTTCTTTGCGTGATCACCGCCATCCTATGGCTGCCCGTTGGTTATGCAGTTTACTTAGTGACGGGGTCTTTGTACGAGGCCAGCTTGGTTTCGGGCAGTACTGTCGTTTGGGCAGGAATGGGCTATACCGTGTACCGCTGGCCCCGTAGTGTGGATGCGGTTGGCTGGTTATCCATGGTTCTATTGGCAACGCTCCTATTTAGGCGGATTTGGGTGTTGTATACCGAGACTATTATCCCTGATCCAACGATGATGCCGATTGCGCCGGTTTTGTTGTTCCTGCCTAATTTATTACTTGCGGCTTTTGTTTTGGTTCCGCCTAAGCAAGGCCTAAGAGTATCGTTAACCATTTGGGCACTGATTTGTATCGGGGCCATTTATTTAGGCCTACCAATGGCTCAGGAACAGCCTCCTAGGCAGTTTCTGCCGGGTTATTGGGTTTATTTCTTTGTGGCTATGCCGTCGATGATCTTGTTTATGAATATCATCAAGATCTACGCCAAGGCCTTAATACAGGCATCTGAAGATATGCTCGCTCAACAACAGCAGCTTGGGGAAATGCGAGCGCTAGCGTATGAGGATTATTTGACTGGCCTCGCTAATCGTCGAGAGTTTGAGCGTAAGCTCGATGCTAGCTGGGATAAGGCTGTATCGGATCAGGGTTGCATTGGTATCGTCTTCATTGATGTGGACCACTTTAAGTCCTTTAATGACTTGGCCGGTCATGACAAAGGCGATGATTGCTTAGTGTCTATCTCAGAGGCGCTTCGGCAGGGGCTTGCTGGTACTGATTGGGTCTTGGCGCGGTTTGGTGGCGAGGAATTTTGTATTTTAGCGTCATCGTGTGACGCGAATGACTTGGCCCAAGTAGCGGAGCAAGTGCGTTATGCGGTGCATGAGGCAGGTATTGAGCATCCGAACCCTGATTTAGATCGGGTTACGGTGAGCGTTGGCGCCGCTTATGTCACACCAACTATTCAGAACGACAAACGTAATCTTTTACGACGTGCCGATCAGGCTTTGTATCAAGCAAAAGCCGCAGGCCGTAATCAGTGCATCGTTTCTTTAAGTGAGAACCCGCAGGAGATTGTTGCGGCCTAGGTTTTATTCTTTCTAGCCTAGGCTAGAATGCCTGCTTTGCAATTTAGTATGGCGGGAATCATGAATATCGATCGTAGCAAGCCTGTTCTTGTAACTGGTGCCAATGGTTATGTGGCTTCTTGGCTGGTAAAACAATTACTTGAAGATGGCATTAACGTACATGCAACCGTACGTAATCCTGAGGATGATTCTAAGGTCGGTCACTTAACGTCTATTGCGGCTAAAGCCGAAGGCGAGCTGACGTTGTTTAAGGCTGACCTACTAGCTGACGGTGCTTTTGATGAGCCTATGCAGGGTTGCGAGTTGGTATTTCATACTGCGTCGCCTTTTGTGCAGTGGAATATTACCGATCCACAGGCGCAGCTGATTGAACCCGCTAAGCGTGGCACCTTAAACGTATTAGAGTCTGTTGAGCGCGTTGATAGCGTTAAGCGCGTGGTGCTAACCACCAGTGTTGCCGCTATTTTTGGCGACAACAAAGATATGGAGGCGGCTGGTGTGGATCACTATGATGAAAGCCACTGGAACACCACCAGTAACGAGCATCATCAAGCGTACTCTTATTCTAAAACCGTGGCTGAGCAAGCAGCGTGGGAAGCGGTAGAAGGACAAAGCCGTTGGGATCTTGTCTGTATTAACCCTGCGTTTGTAATGGGCCCGTCACTCAGCAAAAACAGTCAATCAACCAGTCTTTCTACCATTAAAGAGCTGGTAGATGGCACCAACAAAATGGGTGTGCCAAAACTGGAGTTTGGTTTTGTAGATGTGCGTGACGTAGCGAATGCGCATTTCCAAGCGGGTTTTGTGCCAACAGCCAAAGGCCGCCATATTTGTTCCGCGGAAACCAGCAGTATGATGGATATGGCCAATTCGATCCGTAAAAAGTACCCACAGTACCCATTGCCTAAGGCGACGTTACCGAAGTTTATGACTTGGGCCTTTGGGCCTATCGTATCGAGTGTGACGCGTGCTTATGTGAAAAATAATGTGGGTTATCCGATTCGTTTCGATAACAGCAAGATTCGCAATGAGCTTGGCGTTGAGTTCCGCTCAGTTGACGAAACTCTGCACGATCATATGGAGCAACTGCTCGCAGACGGCATTATTCGCGCTCGTTAATCGCTAAAGGTTTATTTATGGGCCGTTGGCGACCGCCACAGCCGAAGTCTTCGCCGTATATTACGGCGAAGGGGTTGCAAGCGTTAAAAGCAGAGCTAGACCACCTTTGGACTAAACGCCGACCAGAAGTAGTGCGGGCTTTGTCCGCGGCTGCGGCCGAAGGTGATCGTTCCGAGAACGCTGAGTATCAATACCGAAAACGTGAGCTTGCAGGTATAGATCGGCGCGTACGTTATTTGCAGAAACGGATTCCAGATTTAAAACCGGTGGGGGAGCCACCAAGTGATCCCAATAAGGTTTTCTTTGGTGCGTTTGTCGGCTTAGAAGGTGACGATGGCGAGATGCTGACGTTTCGTATTGTCGGCCCGGATGAAATTGACCCGGACAAGCAATACATCAGCATGGACTCACCGATGGCGAAGCAGCTGCTGGGCAAATCTCTCGATGATGAGGTTGCCGTTAAAACCCCGGAAGGGGAGCGACATTGGTGTGTCGTCGAGGTTAGCTATGAGGCATAAAAAAGGCCGCTCAACTGAGCGGCCTTTTCTTTTAGCTTGTGTGAGCTAAGGCTTAAGCAGCTTCTAGGATCGCTACAATGCCTTGGCCGCCAGCCGCACAGATAGAGATTAGGCCTTTGCCTGAACCTTTCTCATGTAGCATTTTGGCTAGAGAAGCAACGATACGCGTGCCGGTAGCAGCGAACGGGTGGCCGGTCGCAATAGAAGAACCGTTTACGTTCAACTTGCTGCGGTCGATCTTGCCTAGAGCCTTGTCGCGGCCTAGCTTCTCTTTACAGAACTTAGGATCTTCCCAAGCTTTCATGGTTGAAAGCACAACGCCAGCAAAGGCTTCGTGGATCTCGTAGAAGTCGAAGTCTTGCAGGCTGTAGCCAGCGCGATCAAGCATACGAGGGACCGCGTAAGCAGGCGCCATCAATAGGCCTTCGATGTCGTCTTCGTAGAAATCTACCGCAGCGGTGTCAGCAAAGGTCATGTAAGCCAATACTTCTAGGCCTTTTTCTTTCGCCCACTCTTCGGTGCACATAAGCACAGCAGAAGCGCCGTCAGTTAGGGTTGAGCTGTTAGCTGCAGTTAGGGTGCCGTTTTCTTTGTCGAACGCAGGCTTCAACTTGGCCATGCCTTCTGGAGTAGAGCCAGGGCGCATGTTGTTGTCGCACTCAAGACCACCGAATGGGGTGATTAAGTCGTTAAAGAAGCCACGCTCGTAAGCAGCAGCTAGGTTGTTGTGAGAGTTGGCAGCAAGCTCGTCTTGCTCTTCACGGGTTAGGCCCCACTCTTTCGCCATCACTTCGGTGTGCTCGCCCATGCTCATGCCGGTGCGAGGCTCGCCATTCTTAGGAATAGCTGGCACGAAGTTTTTAGGGTTTAGCAAACGCATGCCAATTTTAAGCTGCTCTTGTGGGGTCTTAGCGCGGCTAAGGTCCAATAGCAGGTTGCGTTGGTTTTCGTTTAGGCCGATAGGTGCGTCAGAGGTGGTGTCTACACCACAAGCAATACCTGAGTCGATCTGACCTAGGGCAATTTTGTTAGCCACTAGGATCGCTGCTTCAAGGCCAGTACCACATGCTTGCTGTACGTCGTACGCAGGTGTGTTTTTGTTTAGGCCTGAATCCAACATAGATTCACGAACAAGGTTGAAGTCGCGCGCGTGCTTCATTACCGCGCCGCCAACTACTTCACCTAGTAGCTCGCCTTCCAAGTTAAAGCGCTTAACCAAACCTTGCAGGGTAGAGGTCAACATTTCTTGGTTGCTGGCTTTCGCGTAAGCGGTGTTAGAGCGAGCAAATGGAATACGGTTACCGCCAACAATGGCTACGCGGCGGACATTATCTACTTTCATCGACGGATCCTCTGTCTGATGTCTATGAATGAGTCTGGAATGACTATGAGGTGCAGTGTACGGAAATTGCTGCGATGCGCAATTGCGGAGGGGGGGGAGTTGCGCTTGTCGCTTGGGTCAAGCGCTTGCTCGAGGCGGTTTGCAGCTCTAGCTAACGCAATTTGTGTAAATTTTGATCAACCGCGAGAATTTTTATAACAAGTGAACACTCCTGTAAAACAACCACTTATCGAACGTTAAGATCCATTTGTCGGATAAATAACTAACGTTCCTTGAACCTTCTTTCAAATATACCTAACCTGAAAATATGTTCAGTATTGATTAGCTTTCTGAGCATTTGTTTTCAAACCTCAGCAGCAAA
>JAPPPA010000227.1:0-6124 GCA_028817755.1 Gammaproteobacteria bacterium
CCGAATGGGCAGCGCGCTTACATGCTTGGGAAATCAAACCCAGCGGCACCGAAGGTTATCGCACCGCGGAAGTGACCCTGGGCGGCGTGAGCACCGACGAGCTTTCGTCTAAAACCATGGAATGCAAAACCGTTAGCGGTTTGTATTTTGTGGGTGAAGTGGTCGATGTCACCGGCCATCTTGGTGGCCATAATTTTCAATGGGCTTGGGCGTCAGGCCACGCGGCAGGCGAGGCGATTGCTGGCTTAAGTTAGGCCTAGTCGGTAGTCAGCGTGCAGACTACATCGGCACCTTGTTGCGTGCCGGTTTCTGCGACGGCTTCGCATTTTCGGCTGAGTTGGTAGCGTAGGAACAGCTTGGTGACTGGTTCGAACAAGCCAATTTGGGTCGATAGATAAAGCCGTTTTGATAGCTGGCGGCCGACCAGCAAGCTGGCTTCGTTATTGCTGTCGCCGGTTTGGATAGACAGTTCATCCACGCCGAGTTTTTCTTTCGATTTTTCTAGGAATTTACCGCTTTTGGCTAGGCCGAGTGAGAGCGCCAAGCTGCGCAGTTGTACTTGGTCTTGCTCGCTACTGTCGTCTACTCCGCGACCGAGTACGAGATAGGAAAGCGCTTCCGTTTCCGACAACGCGGGCTCAGCGAAGATTTCGATTTTGGGGCTGGAGGCAAGGCCGGTGACGCGTACGCCAGCTACTTGTTCATCTACCGTGCGAATGGCTTCTAAATCGACGCCGGGGTCGTCAACCGGGCTGTCGACGTAAATCAGTTTGCCGCGGCGAATGGTGAGGTCTTGGCCGTAGGCTTGGTATTGGCCGGCTAAGAGTAATTCGCCGCGTGCGCGAGGTGGCTTGCCGCTTTGTTCGGTTACGGTGAGTTGGCCGCTGGCATTACCTTCAAAGCCTTGGCCTTCGAGCGTAATGGGCTCGGCAATCACGAGCTTGATATTGATGTCGCGGGCGAGAGCGCTGTTTTCTGTTTCGGCCTGCGATTGGCCCTCTTCAAGCACCACAACATCACTAGAAGCCGTAACGGCACCTTCTTCCGGCACGATGAGTTCAATATGGCCGCCATCAACGGTGACTTGGCCGCGTACGGTTAGTAATTGCTCGGCGAGTTTGGCATTAATGGCGGGTGACACACTCAGCTTTAACTCGGGCGTGTTTGCCAGCTGATATTGCTCGCCGCTGATATCGGCATTAAGGGCGATGTCTTGTTCGGCGCTATTAAGAACAGTGAGAAAGCCATTGAGGTCGACTGCTCCGGCGCCGCTTTCGCTGTGCCCGCTAAGTGCGATTTGGCCTTGTTCGGAAAGCGTAATGCCGATGCGGTTATTGCTTAACTCAACGCCGCTGGCGGCAATTTGTGTTTGTGGCAGTAATGCCTCTGCTTGGAAGTGCAGAGCCGGTTGTTTGAGTAGCGTTTCGGGCGGCAGGCTGAGCGTGGCCAGTAGCGTTTCAAACGAGTCGCGCCAGCCGAACTGGCTGCTGAGTGAGAGCGCCTGATTATTGAGCAACGGGGTGCTGAAGTCGGCTGCGATTTCTTGTTCAGCCAGCGTGCCTTGCCAGTGAATATTGGCGTTGCTGAGTTGTGGCTCGTTTAACCAAGTAACGTTATTAAGCGTTGCACTCAAGTCGATGCGATCGGCGTTTTTGATGACACCATTTAAGGTCATGCTGCCGCCGAGTTCGTCAGTGGCAAGCCCTAAGTCGGGTGCGTTGATGCTGAGGCTAAGGTCGTTGTTTTCGCTTAAGCTGCCATTGGCTTCTAGGCGAATGCTGCCGTAGTTGGCGATCAGCTGCTGAGCATCAATAGCAATGCTCTTGCTGTTATAGCTCAGTGCTAGCGCGCCTTGTGCGTTTACGTTTTGCTCGTTTAAACGCGCCTTAACGTTTTGTAGCTGTACGTCTGCGGTTACGCCTTGCTGTGTCATGCCCGCCGCTATCTCAAGTTGTGCTTGAGAGTTAAATGGGCCGTTTTCGAGTGTTAGCTTGGCGAGGATATTACCGCGTTTATCCACTTCGGCGTTTAAGACTAAATGCTCCACTTGGTAAGTGGTTTCATCTTGTTGCAAGCGAATGTTTCGTAGCTCAATGGCGTCGACTTTTACGCTAACCGGCAGCTCGATATCTTGTGGCTTAAATGGTTGGCTGTTGCTTTGGGTGTCGGTGGTTTCTTCGGCTGTATGTACTGTGATGTCGGCGTTTTCAATCACGAGTTGTTTCAGGTGCACTAGCCGTTGCTGTTCCCACAGCGCGGCCAGATTAAAGGACCAAGCGATGCTTTCTACTGTTGCGTTAATGCTTTCGTCTTGGTAGTGCAGGCCTTGGATAGTGAGCTCGCTCAGCAGGTTGCCTTCAACCGAGGTGACTTCTAACGGCAGCCAGCGCTGGGCTGCGTCAACCGCTTGTTTGGTGCCGTAGTCGGTGCCGAGCACGGCGCTGATTAATAGCAGTAGGCAGATCGCGATATTCATCACGATAAAGAACGGCCACGCCACAAATCGTAAGAGCAGGGCCATGGCTAGAAATCCGTGCCCAGTGTGAGGTGCAGGCGCCAAGGTTTGTCGTCTTCGCTAATGGCGTTGGCTACGTCCATGCGTACCACGAGTAGCGAGGTAATAAAGCGAATGCCTAAGCCGGTGCCCACGGCTAGGTCAGTGTCTTCGTTGTTGAAGGCTTGGCCAGCGTCAACAAATCCTGCCACTGCCCAGCTTTCGGCAAAGCGGTAATCTAGCTCGGCTGATAACTCGGCTAAATAACGGCCGCCGACGCGATTGTTATTGGCATCTACGGGTGAAAGTGATTGGTAATCGTAACCGCGGACATTGCGATCGCCGCCGGAGTAAAAACGGTGCTGCGGTGGTAAGCGGTCGAAGCTGTCTGACCATAGTGCGCCGGCTGCGCCACGTAGCAGAATGCGGCCAGCCCAAGGCGCGGGGCGAATCCATAGTTGCTGCACATGTAAGCGCGAGAAGTATTTTTGTTCGCCGTCGAAACCGGCGCCTACGCGGCCGTTAATACTCAGGGAGTCGGCTTTGTTGGGATAAACCGGTTGGCTGCTTTTGTATTTGGACCACTGGTTTTCTAAGTACCACAAGGTATCGGATTGCTGCGTGTCGCCAATGATAAAGCTGTCGCGCTCTAGGTTTATGCCCCACTGAATTTGCCAGCTTGAGGTGTTTGAAATTTGTACGGCGCTCAAGCGATCACTGCGGGTGTCGTATTCTGGTAGCTGTTGATCGCGGCGTGTCCAGCTGTAGTTGTAACTGTCGGCGCGACCGCGTAATGCGGGCACGTGGTATGTGACGCTGTAGCTTTGCTCGCGCTCGGCAATGCGTGCGCCGCTGCGTAAGCTGTGGCCGTATTTATTTAGCCAGCGCTGCTCAAAACCCAGTTGTGTACGGGCGCCGGTGTCGGTGCCGTAGCCGACGGAACCTCGATATAAGCGCCTAGCGGCGGGTGAGGTTTCTACCGTTACGTCCGCTAGCCCTGTCTCAGGCTGGGTATCGATAGCGATTTCGCTGCTTTGGAAAAAACCGCTGCTATCTAGGCGGCGTTGGAACTCCAGAAGCGTCTCGTAACTAAAGCGGTCGCCTTGTTTAAAGTTGGCCCAGCGCTTCAGTAGTCGTGGATCAATATGGTCGGTGTGTGTCGTTAGACTGCCAAAGCGGTAGGCCTTGCCGGTTTGCCATTGCAGCGCAATGTTGGCGCTGTTGCTGGCCTTATCGACCGTGACTTTGCTCTTGCTGAGTGAAGCGTCTAAATAGCCTGATGCGGTGAGCTGCTTATTGATGGCGCTTTTGCCGCTTTCGTATTGGCTATGTATTAGCGGCATTTCTTGCTGCAGCGGAAATTCGGCCGCGGCGGCTAGCAAAGCAGGGTCTTGCTGGCCTTCCCCTGTGAACTGAATGTCGAGGGTGCCTACGGTGGTCACCGGGCCAGGTGTTACCGCGTAGTGTGCCGACCACTGATCTTTATGCTGTTGTAGTTGGCTTTGCACGGTGGCGTTGTAATAACCAAAGGGCTCCAAAGCTTGGTGAATCAGGGCTTCAGACTTGACCAAACGCTGTTCAAGATAGGCTTGCGAGAGGCCGCTAATGTCGACCTTTTTCCAATCTAAATTGAGCTCGGCATTCTTCTTTAGTGGGTCTTCTATGCCGGTGATTTCTACCTGCATTTGCTCAGCTTTTTCAGCCGCCCATAGCCACGCCGGCTGAAACGATGCCAGCAATAAAAGCAGTGCAATAGCGAGAGGTTTGAAAAGCGAGGAGAACACGGCGCGCAGCTTAGTCGGAGTGACTGCCAAAGTCGATCTTGGCAGTAAGGTAGGAATTTACGTTATTGGACTAAAAACAGGCGGGAGGTTCCGCCTTATGAAAGCCGCAAAGCAAAAGGGCGACGCATAGCGCCGCCCTTTTAAGGTTGTGGTTTAGGTGGATATTAGCTGTTAGGTGCTAACGGTAAGTTACCTACTAAGCCGGTGAGTGCGTCCAAACCATCTAATCCGGGTAGTGAGGCAGGTAGGTCGCCAACGGGCAGGCCTTCAGTGGGCAGTGCTTCCAACGGCAAGCCATCTAATGGCAACTGGTCTAATGGAAGTTCGCCTAGTGGTAGCTCGTTAATGGGTAGCTCTCCAAGTGGTAGTTCGTTCAGTGGCAATTGATCTAAAGGCAACGCGGGGGGCGTGGTGCCGCCCGCGTTATCTAATAGCGGCAATAAAGCGGCTAGGCCATCGTTTGGATTGCTGCTATTGATCAAACCCTGCAAGCCTTCAGATAGCGCCGCGCCGGAAGTAGCGTCGTTGTTACTCAACTCGGCTCGCGGGCTGCCGTCAGGGCCGGAGATCGGGTTGCTGTTAATCAACTCGGCGAGCTGTGCCAGCGCATCATTACCGGCTTGGTTGTTAAGCAGTTCGTTCAACCGATCCAGCGCTACCGACGGAATCTCTGGGCCAACAATGCCAGACAGCACATCAGCACCGCCGTTGTCGATACCGCCCACCAGCGGCAGCTCGGCTGGAGCGGCCGGTAGGTTCTCGCTAATGCCGTCTAGTACGCCGCTGAGTGGCTCCTGAATAGCCGGTGCAATCTGATTAATTGGTGCTAAGGCTTGTGGCAATGGCGAGTCGCTTACAGCACCGAGTACGGTTTGGCCAACGCTGGTTACCGGTGATAACTGCTCGTCCAAATCAACCGCATTGCTGAGGTTGGCTAGCTCGCCAAGATTGGTGTCGTTCAGTAGCGCTTGCGCCGGTTGTAAGGCGTCGCCTACCAAGGGCAGGTTGGTAAGCGGCAGGCCGCCGGTTACGCCTTCGCCGCCGGTCAATACGCTATCTAACGTGGTTTCGACGACATCGGCTGCCGGAATGTCGGTCAGCGGTAATTCGCTACCCAGCAGGTTATCTGCAGAATCCAAAATACGCTCGGGTGACAGCGGCAGCTGGCCAGAGTCATCTGGCGTCAGCAGGCTATCGGTTAGTTCGCTTAAGCGGCTTGGGTCGAGCGGGCTGCCTGCATCTTCATCACCTAATACCGCCGCGACGGTGTCGATAACCGGCTGCGGCACAATCGCGTTGCCATCGCCGGTACCGAGCAGACCATCTACCGTGTCTTGGATTGGGCCGAGTTCGGTTGGCAGTGAGTCGATGCCATCGTCACCTAGAATGCCGTCAAGCACGCTGTCGGTGCCGAGTAGGTCATTTACGCCGGTGCCCAGTAGCGGTACGCCGCCAATTAGGCCGCCGATATTGTTATTGGTGTCTTCCACAATGCCGTCGCCGGTGAAGAAGTTAATACCGTCGCGGTCTACGTCGCCCACACCTTTACAGATGCTGCCGACAATGAGGCCGGAGAGGTTTTCGATGAGATCACCCACGCCGCCGACAATGCCGTTAAGGAAACCAAGATCAATATTGCCGCCGAAGATGCCGCCAATGGTGTTGTTTAGCAGGTTCTCTAGGTCGGGAATGATCAGTTCTAGATCGAGATCTAGGCGGGTACGTTCCGCAGAACAACCAATGCTGCCGTGTAGCTGAATTGGGCTAAAGGCCGAGATGTCGAAACGGAAATTGTCTAAGAACTCGGTGAAGCGATCTTCCGCGCGGCGGGCAAAGGCTTCGAAGT
>JAPPPA010000227.1:6134-20005 GCA_028817755.1 Gammaproteobacteria bacterium
ATGATCCGGCGACTTGTTCTTGTAGGCGATCACCTAGACGGTCGATGCAGCTACCGGCATTCACAATGTCCCCTAAGCAACCAAAGAAGCCGCCAATGGCGTTGCCGATAAGGCTGCCGACTTGCGCGATGGCGCTGCCAATGTCTTCGAATAGGTCGGCGACACTATTGAGGAAATCGAGAATGATGTCGTTGAGGAAGGAGAAGATTTCTTCAAATGCCGCCACAACTTGTTGCACTAAGGCGATCAGGGTTTCTTGGTTGATCGGGTCAACCAGCTCAACCACTTTGCCCTTAATCCAACCGCCAATGCTAAAGCCGACCACGTTAGCGCAAAGACCGTTGGCAGCATCTTCTGGGGTGTCGGCATTAGTACCGCAACGTACGATGGAGGCATCGCCGCCAATGGTTTCGCCGCCGGTATCAAAGCCGAGGAAAACGCGGTTGGAGCGCGAGAAGAATTGCTCAAAGTTAAAGCCCAGCCAGGTGCCAAACTTGGTCATGAAGCTGCCTTGTACAAAACCACCTTCGCGGGTCAGTAGGGCGAAGTATGGGTAGGCTTCTTCTGACAGTTCGATGCGGGCCGAGGCCAGTACATCAGAGTGGTTGGAGTCGTAACCATTATTCGGGCAAATAGGGCCGGGAGCCGCACAAATAGCGGCGAACTCAGGCACGTTCAAAATACCGAATTGGGCGCGTAAACCCGCGAATAGCGGAATGGCTACGTTCACTTCGGTAATCGGGTCAATCAACTGCCAATCTGCAAACAAACCGTCGTTGCCGCCGGAGTCCGCCCCAGCCTCTAGGCGCAGCGCGCTATTGAGGCCGAAGATTTGCATAACGGCGAGAAGACGCTCGTCGGTGTCGTCGATAATCGGCAGGTTAAACAGACTAAGGATGTTCTTGGTGTAAGCCGCGAGTGCGACATATAAGCCTTCGTCTACCCCCGCTTGGGCAAAGATTTCGCCGTCTTCTACGCCGGCTTGTACGCTCAGAGTAAAGCGCTCTTCAATCGGTAGTTCTAGCGCGAAACGCGCGTAGCGGGCGTCGGCTTCTTCTAGCAAGAAGGCGTTGGTCATAATGCCGCCGCTGAGCTCTAGGAAGTCGCCGGTGGGTGCGGATGAGAATGGACCCATGCGGAATTGGTCGTTTTCATCCGGTGGGTTGTTTACGTCTGGTACAAACGGCTCGCGGTCTGCGGCCGGTGGTACGGCTTCTTCATACAGGCCGACGAGATCGGTGCCTAGGCTGAGGTCGAGGTCGCCAAATAGACCTTTTAGATCATCGTCTAACGGTACTTGGGTACACATTGGCGAGAGCGTGATAGACGCGCCAACCGCTAGATCGTTGTTAAAGCTAACGTTGAAGTTGGCGTTGCTGCCGACATTGGCTTCAATACGGCGTGGCAATGCGCCGTCAAAGCGGGCAAAGAAAATACTGCCGGTGCTGCTGCGATCAAGCTGCACATAGGTGGTGGCGGTAATGGGGAATGGGTCACATACGCCCTGGCCGTTTGAGTAGGCCTGTTCAATGTCGTAGCCGAGTAGGCTGGCAATGTCTTCACCAGAAACCGGCACGATGTCGCCGCCGGGAACTGCCGCTAATACGGTTGGGAAGCGGCGCAGAATTAATTCGACAATGGCTGAGACGTTACCTTCTGCCGCACTTTCAAAAATGCGAGCAAGGTTGTTATTGCCGCCAATAATTGGGTCGAGTACGGGGTCTAGTAAACCGCCGAGTGGTGTTGCCTGGCGTAATGTGTCAGCAACCAAATTGCCCGCCGCGCTGGCTTGTAGGTTGCGAATCAACTCGTGACTTTGCACGAAGTTAATCAGCTGATTAGCCATTGGGCGTTCGATCACAACCTGAATAGCGGTATCAAGCAGAATGCTGCCGTTGGCAATCGCTTCGATCACATTGCCTTGGTTGTTGTCGGTTAAACGCAGTACCGGCTGTAGGCGGATTAATAACAGTTCTAAACCGTGTGGGCCTTGCGTAACGAGCGGTAATACTGCGCCCGGCACCCAAGGAATCACGGCGTCTTGAATTTGCACCCACGCGAACGGCAGACCGGCGCGACCGGTAAAGTCGTAAAGCGCGGTGGCGGTGTCGTTAAGGTTGCTTAGGTCTAAGCCTTCGCCAGCGAATAGGTCTTGGATAAATCCAGTAAGACTGCTTGAGCTGCCGTTAATAAGGTCGTCGATATTATCGCCGTCTAATAAACCATCGGCGCCCGGTAACCCGGGTACGCCGCCAACAGCGGAGGTGCTAGGGCGACTAACAATGGCCGACTCCTGAGCTTGTTTTTGGGCTTGCGGACTAAGGCTAGCGTAAGGGTTGGCGAGCATTTGCGTGCGTAATAACTCAGGGTCAACATCGCCGCCGCAACGGCTGCGCACTTGTTGACGTTGAATATTCAACACAGAACCGGCCACGCCAGATACCGCGCCTTCAATCAGCGCAGCGACATCGGTGTCACAACCGTCGCCGCCAAAAATCAGCGGTAGCGTGTTTTCGAGTGAGCTTAAGGCCTCGCCATTGAGCTGACTGGTTTGGTCGAACTGCGTGACCAGTGCAAGGATTTTCTCATGCACATCCAGTAGCGTTTCGCGCGTGGTTTCGACCGATTCGACGACCAGCTCATGCGTGGGCAGAGAGCCGTTTACCAGTTCAACAAAATCACTAAAGAGCGACACCAAGCCTTCATCTGTTAGCTCTGGGTTATTTTCAATATCGCGGATTTGCTCAATTAACTTGGGCAGATTTTCGCGTAGGTTGGTGATGTTTCGTAACACTACCTGTTCGACTTGCTCGGCGGCTGGATCGTCTACTGGCGGTTCTAAGAACTCTTCCATCGGCGACACGCCAAACGGGCCTAAGTCCATATCGCCTAACTGAAACTTACCGTCTTCAGTAATGGCAATGGGTGGCGTGATTGGGGCTGCGGTGGTGTTGCTATTTTGCTCTGGATCGGCGGCAACGGCGCTGCCGAAAATGCCGGCAAGGATCAAACTTCGAAAGCTTAATCGCGCGATGTTGCGGCAAGAATGTGGTGGTTTTAGCGGCTTATTGCTATGGCGATCTCTTGGCGAAATCAAAAGGCGCATGAGGTTCATGAGGCTGTATCTCCCTTAAAAGTTCTGCCTTCATTGGCATAACCTCCTTCCTCATGTGCGCTTTCATTAACGCTATTTCTAGTTATCGTTAAGCTGTTGTTAACAAGTTAGAGAGACTTAAAGTAGCTGAGAGTTCAGCCAAAGTGAAACTTTCTGCAAATTATTTTTACGGATCGTCTTTGCAGGCCCGGCTAGGCCTAGGCTTTGTTAAGCTGCGGCAAAATTTTTTAATGAGTGAACCATGCCTAGCATTGCCTTAACTAAATTTGCACGTAAGCGCTTGTTTCCTACTGATGGCCGCTTGGAAAAAATCCAAGGCGTAACGACGGATGAATTTGAAGCACACGTGAATGCCAATGAACCGTTGGAAATGCTGGATGGCTATGCGCCATTTTGTAAATTGGCGGTGTACAAAAATTGGACTGACACGCGGGTAATGGCGGTGCCGATTACCGAGGAAAATCAGCATCTTCTGCGCTCTGGTTACGAGTCGCGCATGCCCAAAGAGCTACCTGTTTTAACGCGTTGGTTTGAAGGTTTGGAGCCACCACGCGCGGAGTATTTGCTGGTGATTTTGTATAGCCGCGAGCAAATGGAAAAGGAAAAAGACGCGGTAGATGCAGACTGGGGCGTCGTGGGTTGTCTGGGAACAATGACAGCAGAAGAAACGCCCATCGCACCAATCACCATGATGCGAAACGCATTGGGTGTGGAAGAGGGCGGTTCCGGCGTGGCGATCGACCGTGATGCTTACGCTAAAGCAGCCGACTTTTGGAACAATCACGCCGTGTGGCGTTCGCCTAAGGGCTAGGTATGGAGCCCTTAAGCTACAGCACGCCGGGCTTACTATTTCCGGCAATCTCCTTGCTGATGTTGGCTTACACCAATCGTTTTCTGACGTTAGCGGGCCTGGTGCGGCACTTAGCATCGCAATACCGAAGCGATCATGACAGCCAGTTGAAACTGCAGATCGATAATCTACGTAAGCGCATTACGATGCTACGTCGCTGCCAAGCGTTAGGGGTGATGAGCCTGCTGTTTGTGACCGGAAGTCTCACGGCTTTGTTCTTTGAAAGTCAGCTTTTGGCGCGAGTGAGCTTTGCTATTTCGTTGTTGACCATGTTGGCTTCGCTGGCTATTTCTTTGTGGGAAATTCAGCTGTCAGGGACGGCGCTCAATATCGAGCTAGACCGTATGGAAGACGGGAAAGGCTAACTGTTCTCAGCGCAGAGCTGCATAAACGCTTCTATGTAATCCACGGTTTGATCGTTTTCTCGAATGCCAAGGTGGATGTGTTTCTGAATGCCATTGCCCAATGAGCGCGTTGTCAGTGGGAGCTCTGGGTATTGCTGAATCAGCCAAGCGGGCAAGGCACACACCCCGCGTTGCGCCGCAACCATATGCAACATGATTTCGGTGGTTTCGATGGTTTTGTGCTGTTTGGGTAAGCAGGCCGCGGGCAAGAGAAACTGGTTAAAGACATCTAAACGTTCCACCGCGACTGGGTAGGTGATGAGCGTTTCTTGTCGCAAGTCTTCTGCGATGATGACCTTGTTCGCAGCTAATTTATGATCTTTATGCAATACCAGCACCATTTCATAGCCGAAAACAGGCGTGAAGTTGAGGCCGGTATGTTGAATAGGGTCGGGGGTAATGAGTAGGTCTATCTCATGTGCAAACAGCGCGCCGACACCGCCAAATTGAAATTTCTGTTTTACGTCTACATCGACGTCGGGCCATGCGGCTAAGAAAGGTGAAACTTTCTGTAATAGCCATTGGTAACAAGGGTGGCATTCCATACCGACTCTGAGTGCGCCACGCTGGCCTTTGGCGTATTGATCTAGTCGTGTTTCAGCGTATTCAAATTGGGGCAGTAAACGATGCGCCTGAGACAGCAAATATTGCCCCGCCTGTGTCAGCCGCAGTCCGCGGCCTTCTTTTTGCCATACCTTGGCTCCCGTTTGGTCCTCTAGCTTGCGAATGGCATGGCTGAGTGCGGGTTGCGTTAGGTGCAACTGTGCTGCGGCCTCGGTTAGCGTGCCGCATTGATCAATCGCGCGAATAATTTGTAGGTGTGAACGTTCAAGCATAGATAAAAATTATTCATGAATTTATGAATTAATACCATTTTTATTTATTAAACACGCTCCCTATCATCGCCGCCATTAGACCAATGGATAAGTGAAATGATTACGACACATAGTTTGGGTTTTCCGCGTATTGGCGCGAAACGAGAATTGAAATTTGCCTTAGAGAAATACTGGCGGGGCGAAAAAAGTGACACGGAGCTGCAGCAAACGGCAACGGCCTTGCGTGCGCAGCATTGGAAACACCAGTCGGCGCTAGACTGGCAGCCAGTGGGCGATTTTTCGCTTTACGACCAGATGCTGGATATGGCGCAAACCTTGGGCTGTTTGCCTGATCGCGCCAAATTAGGCGAGGCGAGTGAGTTAGATGCCTATTTCCGCACCGCACGTGGTCGTTCTGTGAATGACAAAGAGGGTGTTCATGCGGGGGAAATGACAAAGTGGCTGGATACTAACTACCACTACATCGTTCCGGAGTTCTCGCAGCAAACACGCTTTTCGCTAAACGCTAACCGTTTGCTCTCGCAGTTGGCTGAGGCCAAAGCCGGTGGCTTTAATGCCAAGCCGGTCTTGATTGGCCCGGTGACATTCTTGTGGTTAGGTAAATCAAAAGATGACAGCGATCGCCTCGCGCTATTACCGGAGCTATTAGCTGTTTACGAGCAACTGCTAGTAGAGCTAAAACGCGCTGGCGCAGAGTGGATTCAAATTGACGAACCTGTGCTGGGTTTTGAGTTGGACGCAGAATGGCAGCATGCGCTAGAGCAAAGCTATAACCGTTTAGCTGCAGCAAAAACCAAGCTGCTTTTGGCCACTTACTTCAGTGAGCTCAGAGAAAACTTGCAGTTGGCTTGTCAGCTGCCGGTGCAGGGGCTGCACATTGATGCGGTACGTGGCCGTGCAGAGGTGGCACAAGTAGTCGACTGGCTACCTGAGCATAAGGTGTTGTCTTTAGGCGTGGTGGATGGCCGCAACATTTGGGTGAATGACTTTGAGCAAACGCTGGCGTGGTTAACGCCAATTTACCAGCGTTTACAGAGCCGTTTGTGGCTGGCGCCATCCTGCTCGTTATTGCATGTGCCTGTGGATTTGCGCAGTGAACCTGAGCTGGACGAGGAGTTACAACAGTGGTTGTGCTTTGCTGTGCAAAAGGTCGCTGAGATCGCGACCCTAGCAAAAGCGTTGACCGAAGGTGAGGCCGCTGTAGGCGACTTGTTGGAAGCGAACCGAATCGCGGTAAAAGCGCGTAAAAGCTCGACCCGAGTGAATAACCCTG
Organism: Gammaproteobacteria bacterium; assembly: GCA_028817755.1. Classification (GTDB taxonomy): domain Bacteria; phylum Pseudomonadota; class Gammaproteobacteria; order JAPPPA01; family JAPPPA01; genus JAPPPA01. Next base: position 12,613 of record JAPPPA010000227.1, read on the forward strand.
AAGTACAACAAGCGGTTGCAGCGATTAGTGCTGACGATTCAAAGCGGCAATCGGCTTATACCGAACGCGCAGCGCTGCAGATTGAAGCGTTAGGTCTGCCGAGGTTTCCAACGACGACGATTGGCTCATTCCCGCAAACCACCGAAATCCGCCAAGCCCGCCGGGCTTTCAAAGCGGGTGATCTTGCTGTTGATGATTATGAAACCGCCATGAAGCAGGAAATTGCACGTTGTGTGGAAGAGCAAGAGCAGCTCGGCTTGGATGTTCTGGTGCATGGCGAGGCTGAACGCAACGACATGGTTGAATACTTTGGCGAGCAGTTATCAGGCTATGCCTTTACCCGCTTTGCATGGGTGCAGTCTTATGGTTCGCGTTGCGTTAAACCGCCCATTATTTATGGCGATGTTAGTCGCCCCAATGCGATGACGGTTGCTTGGACCAGTTATGCGGCGACGTTGAGTGACAAGCCAATGAAGGGCATGTTGACTGGCCCGGTGACTATGTTGAATTGGTCTTTTGTGCGTGACGACCTGCCGCGTGCCGATGTGTGTCGCCAACTGGCATTGGCTATTCGGGCGGAAGTGCTTGATCTAGAAAAAGCCGAAGTCAATGTGATCCAAATTGATGAGCCAGCGTTGCGTGAAGGTCTGCCATTGCGTCGCAGTGATTGGCAGCAGTATCTCGACTGGGCGGTTGAGGCTTTTGGTATCAGTGCCAACGGCGTTGCGGATGCAACTCAGGTACACACGCATATGTGCTATTCCGAGTTTAACGACATCATGCCTGCCATCGCTGCTTTAGATGCGGACGTCATTACGATTGAGACCTCGCGTTCGGATATGGAGCTGCTGGATGCTTTTGATGCGTTTGATTACCCCAACGAAATTGGTCCCGGCGTGTATGACATCCATAGCCCTAACGTGCCAGAAACCCAAGCCATGGTGAAGTTGATGCAGAAAGCGGCGGCTAAGGTTCCGGCTGAGCGTTTATGGGTAAATCCAGACTGTGGTTTAAAAACCCGTGGTTGGACTGAAACCAAACTAGCCCTAGCCAATATGGTGGCCGCGGCTGAAACGCTAAGGAAAGTGGCCTAAAAAAAGAACCCCGCAGAGTGCGGGGTTAAGAGCCACTAAGATTTTGCCCAGTTGGGCTTGGAGTCGCGTCCAATCTGATCCCCCAGTAGGAAGCGGTTTGCACAGTGGTGGTTCAAAAAGCGGTTTGCGTATCCAGCTGTTGCTGCATTTTGGCGAGGATGAGTTTGGGGCTTAGTTCCGGGTTTAGCGGTTTCATACGAGCCGCGAGCGCGGTGACATGGGGTGTGGCGACTGAGTTGCCGACCACTAAGTCATAACCTGCATTGGGCGCTAGAGAAACAGCTTGGCTGGGTGCGCAAATTACCCCGTCCTCTTTCGGACCTGGTTTGCCGCGGGCATAGATGACGCCGTTTTGTGGCGGCGGAAATCGATGGCTTTGTTTGCGGTTCTCGTCGTAAGCGGCGATGACCGCGCTGCCATTACTAATGATTTTGCTTAGCTGTGCTTCTAGCAAAGGGTCGCGTGGCCCAGTAAGGCTGAGGTTGATGAAGTTGGGTTGCACTTGCGCGATGGACTCAAGTGCAACCGCTAAACTTAGGCTGTTGCAGCTGCCAGCACCGGCAGTTGTTTGCCAGCAGGCACGAATGAAGTGAATTTTGGCCCCGGGAGCGAGGCCGGTTATCTGGGCATCTGATGTGGGTTGTGCAGAGATAAGGCCGGCGACCGCCGTGCCATGTGGCTCCGCAGGTACGTGGTTTAGATCATCAACCACGTTGCTTGCCATGATCTTGCTGCCGCTGAGTTGCGGGTGGTTAATGTCTACGCCGGTATCAACTATGGCAATAGTGGCGCCATTGCCATCGCCGTTAACTTGTTTGAGTAATTGCTGAAAGGCTTCGCTTGCCTCATGCGGCTGTTCAGGGTGACCACTAGGGTGGTTGAGTAGGCTGTATTGGTTGTTTGGCTGTACCCATAGAACGCGTTTGTCTTCACGCAGCGACGCGAGCGTGTTGGCGTCAGGTTTTTCAATCACTAAGCAATGAACCCCAAGGCTTGGCAACGTCCATTGCCAGAGCAGGTTGAGCTGGTGATTAGACGCGAGTCTTTTGGATAATTGGTCGGCTTTGCCGCTGACGCTAAATCGTCGGTAGTGACGCTGTCTCTGCTCTGGCGCCTTAATCATGACTAATAAGGTGTTGGTCGGCGCATTCGCTACGTCGATCTTTTTAGTCGGTTTAGTCGCGCAGGCTGATAGCGATGCCAAGCACAGTATGGCAAGGGCTAGGGAAATGCGTTTCATGGCATGGCCTGACTGACGGTTTGTACACGTGGGTCTTGCTCCAGCGCTTCGACTAATTCCGCTGCAGCGGTGTTGGCCGGTTTTACGTCCACTACATTAGCTTGCTCGTAGTGATGAATGAGCTCTAGCCCAAAGTCGTTTAACAGCCCTGATATAGCACTGTTATTGGTGCTGCTCAGAATTAGGCGAAGCTGCCCATCAGCGACAGCGTTGTTGCTTGTTAGGGTGGTGAATTGATTATTTTGAGGCGTTGAATCGATCAGCGCCGTTACGCTGATAGCAACAAAAGCAAAACTCGCGAATGCTGCTGCGGCTAATGAATAGCGTGATTTCTTTGGTTTTGGAACCGGCCGACCATCGATGCGGGCACTCAGCGCGTCAAAGCTAAATTGCGGCAACGGTTTGCCGGGTGCGTTGATGCTTTGTTGCACTTTGCGCTCTTGTATTACGGCTTGGCGCAGCGTGGCGTCGTTTTCTAATGCCGCTTCAAAAGCCTGTTGTTGGCACTCGTTGAGTGCGCCGGCAAGGTAGTCCGGAATAAGTAAATGATTTTGGTGAACCTGTTTCATGGTTACGTCCTAAGGTTAAGCGCCATAACTTGGAATAGTGGTGTCGTGCTTTTCTATGTAGGCACGTAGTTTTTGTCTGGCGTGAAAGAGCCGAGTTTTTACGGTGTTAGTAGGGCAATCGGCAATGTGCCCAATTTCTTCAGTTGAATAGCCTTGGTGGTAGCAGAGTTCGACGGCAATACGCTGTTTTGCAGGTAGCGTAGCTAGGGCTTTTTGGATCAACTCATGGTTTTCGATATCAGGTAGGTAGCCGATGTGGCTGTCGAACTCTTCTTGTTCTTCGTAATTCCCAAAGGTGTCATGCAGCATGTGTTTCATGCGCTGTTTACGAATCAGGCGTAGGCAATCACGATAGGCAATCGTAAATATCCAGCTGGATACTTTCGATTCCCCTTTGAATTGGTCGGCCTTTTCCCACACCTTCCACATAACGTCGTTGTAAACCTCTTCGATTAGGCTTTGGTCTTGAGTTAGGCGGCGCAGAAAACCCGCCACCTTGGTGCGGTAGCGAACGTAGAGTTGCTCCATCGCAACTTTCGAACGGTCTTCGGCTATTGCCCGGATCAATTCCTGATCTTCTGTATCGCTTATTGCCATTGTTCTTTTGCGTGTTGGCCTCTCGCTATAGCGAGAGTGCGGTGATTACTTAGGTGGCTATGTGGGAGTAAGAGACGCGAAACTGGGGTTTCGGTTCAAAAGAAGCGATTTTTTTTGCAGAAGTCGCCGTTTTCTAGGCCTTAACAGGCGCTAAGCGTTATAGTGCTCGGCGCAAAGAGTGCGCCGCTGAGCGTAGTGGCTAGGAACTAGGAGAGGAATTAACCCATGTTTGCACTAAAAGTGTTTTTGCTTCGTTGCTATATGATCATTTTCAAATACGTGGTCATGATCTTGCCATTCAAATGGCCAACCACATTTGACGGAGCGGGCTCAGCCAAAGATTTGTGTAAGCACATCGCTGGCGAAGGCCATAAGAAAGTATTGATTGTGACTGACGCTATGTTGGTTCAGCTCGGTCTGATTGACCCGATTAAAGCAGAGCTAGAAGCGCAAGGCGTTGAGAGCCTAATTTACGACGGTGTTAAGCCAGACCCAACGGTTGAGCAAATCGAAGCCGGTTTTGACACCTATAAGAAAGAAGGCTGTGATGGCTTGCTAGCGATTGGTGGCGGTTCTTCGATTGATGCCGCCAAAGTGATTGGTGCGCGTGCTAAGAACAACAAGCCGATTCGCAAAATGACTGGCCTATTCCGCGTTTTCGGCGGCATGGCGCCGCTATATGCGATTCCGACCACCGCCGGTACCGGCTCAGAAGTTACCATCGCGGCTGTTGTTTCTGACCCAGAAGCACAACGTAAATTGCCAATGATGGACTTGAGTTTGATGCCAGACGCCTGCGCATTGGATGGCACCCTGATGACCGGCCTACCAGCACCAATTACCAGCGCGACAGGCATGGACGCATTGACCCACGCGGTCGAGGCTTATATCTCACGTGCGGCGAACAGCAAAACCGATGCTTTAGCTTTAGAAGCAGCGCAAATGATTATGGCTAACTTGCCAACAGCGGTTGCCGACGGTGGCAATGTGGAAGCACGTCAGGCGATGACGTCAGCATCATGCAAAGCCGGTAAAGCCTTTACCCAAGCGGGTGTGGGTTACGTACACGCAATTGCGCATAACTTTGGTGCGCTGTATCACACACCACATGGCCTAGCGAACGCGATTGTGATGCCTTATGTATTGGACTTCTCGCTACCTAAATGTGCGTCGCGCTTGGCTGACCTCGCCCGTGCATGCGATATCGGCAGTGGTAGTGACGAAGATCGTGCAAAAGCATTCATTGCACGTATTCGCGAAATGAATGAAACCTTTGGCATTCCAACTAAGTTGGATGCGCTAAAAGCGAACGACATCCCGCAAATTGCGAAAGCGGCGTTAGAAGAAGCGCGCTTTACCTACGCTGTTCCGCGTTATTTGGACCAGCGAGGCTGCGAAGATCTCGTTGCTAAGATTTTGCCTGTGTAAATACGGGCAAAACCTAAACAAAAAAGGCCGCGTTACCTAGGTAACGCGGCCTTTTTTGTGGCTTGTGGTTGAGCTATTCCGGGCTTTGTTCGCGTAGCGAGTAAGCACGCTCCCACATGCGAATATAACCTTCAGCTGAGCTGTATAGGTTGCCTAGGGCTTGTTTGATTTCGGCCTCGTCTTTGCCTTCTCGTTCGGCCCAGAAAATCATGTCTGAAATTTGGTCGGCATACAGACCGTAGTGGCTAACACCTTTGCGGCCTTCTTCGTGCAGGCTGAAAACTTTGTCGCCGGTTTTTTGGCGGCCAAAGGTTACTTTGCCGTCCACGCTGGTGAACTCTTCTGGTAACTCACCTTCTGTACCGCCATTGCCTGCAAGGCTAGCAATGCCGTTTACGTCGCTCGACATGCCAATGCCAGCAAACGGACCAACCATGAAATCTTCGTTGCCAATGTATTGGTTTGGATAGTGTTTGGTGAGGTTGTCAAAAAGGCCACCACGATCGCTGCCGAATGGTTGGCTAAAGCCGCCCTGGGTAACGATGCGATAACGTGTGCCAGGCGCGCTCCAGCCGCCGTGGCTGTTGACGGTAGGGTAGTGAATGCCTTCGCCACCGTAGTTTTGAGTGAGCTCTAAAATACGGGCTGCGGCTTTGTTACTGATGTGATCGAGCTCGATCATCATGCCGCGACGCGTGAGTTCGCTAATTAGAAACTCACCTAGATCCGTTAGTCCGCGTACGTTGCAATTATTGTTGGTGTTCTCGCGTGGGTCATATTGTGCGAACTCTTCCGGTGCCGCAGGGAACAGCTTGCCGAGATAGTCCAGCTGGAATAGTAGCTGCTCGATTATGCCCAGTTGCTCGAGTGCATCGCGGCTTGGCTCAAAGCTTGGGTCGCTTGGAAATTCGGCATAGCGGCTTGGGTCTGAGTTTTGCTGCTCGTCGCCTTGGTAGCCGCCGTCTGCACAGGTTTCATACTCAATAGGGTGACCAGTCTCGCCAAGGTTGCCGGCGTATAAAACACCAGCGATACCCGCGGGATTGCCTAGATCAGGCTTGTGTCCACCAAAGGCGTTATCAAATTTGTGAACAGGGAATAGGCTGGCAACACCGTTTGCTTGGAAGGTATCTAAGCGCTGGACGATTTCGTCTTCGGTGCATTGTGCAACGCCTTGGAATTCACCGCAGTTCATCACTTTCGACATTTCTACGCCAAGTACAACGGCCATCTTGCCGTCAGCGATAACGTCGCGGGCGGCGCTTGGCGTGTTCACAATGCGAAACCAACCTTTGCCTGGGCCGCCGTATTGGGCATCGATGTAATCCTGCATGTCATGCATTTTCTCTGCCTGTAGCAGAATCGCTGGCATTGGGTCGCAGTCGTTTTGTTTTTGCGGATTAAGCTGGCAGAGAATTTCACTGTGCACAAGGTGGTCAACCATGATTTTTTGGCCAGCTAGCCAGGCGCGCTCAATCCATTTGTAATAGCTTTGGTGGTGTTGCAATGAATTGCGGCGTGGCCAGTATTCAAAGTTTGGCCAGCCTTGCGTGGCGTGCGGGCCGAGTGTTGTAGTGACGTGCTCAACAAATCCAGTCATGCCTTGTGGACCGTGGTTTTCTGCACAATCCGCTAGGGCGTGATCAACGCCGAACTTATGGAATGGGTCGCCGTAGTTAATGCGGCCGCCAATAAATTCATAGGCTGAGATATGTGCGTGGGCATCTACCCAGCCATAAATTTCGTCACCAGAAAGCTGGCCTGGTTCTGGGCCAATGTGCTCTGCAAAGTAGGGCACGTCTTTCATAAATACCGCGGGCCCGCCTTCGGCAATTACTGCGTTGAGTTCGGCTTCTGGGTATTGGTCGCATTCCGCTACGGGTACAAACTCGAACAGGCTGTTTTCGCTGGCTTCTGTGGATAAGGAAAGTACGCCGCCTTCTGTGCTCAGGTATTGATTGGTGACGTTAGATTGAATGTGGAATAGGTAGTCTTGATCGTCTGGTGACGGATCTTCAACGCGCCATACGGCTAAGTCGTTAGCGCTTGTTACAAGCCCTAGTGTTGGTGCCGCGGGACCTTGTCCATTTTGTTCTACTACGGCTTCACCCGCAAGCACTATGGCATCGCCCGGGTCTCTAGGGCGGGGAGCGTCTTCGCTGTCAAAATTGCCGCCGCTGTTCGCCTCGATTTGCCCCTGCGCCGGTAACACGGCTGGATTCGTGAAGTATTCAGCCATATCGCCAGCGCCGCCTGCGAATAAGCCTGCTTCTACAATCAGGTTGCCTGCGGAATCGAGAAATTCGCCGAATGGGTCGCTTAAGCCGAGCAGCTCTTTGCTGCCAATTTCACCTTCTGAGCGCTCGTATTTCGACAGCATCAGATAGCTGCCTAGATCGGTTGGCTTCCAATAGAAGACGGTGGCTTTGTCGGCATCTTGGGTAATGCCGTAACTACCATCAGTT
>JAPPPA010000192.1 GCA_028817755.1 Gammaproteobacteria bacterium
TATTTGGCGCCGCCTAATGTGGTGGTCGACTTAAGGCGATCAATTTCGTCTTGGAAGGCCGACACGTCTTGGAACGAACGGTAAACAGAGGCAAAGCGGATATACGCCACGTCATCTAGCTTGCGTAGCTCATCCATCACCCATTCACCAATTTGGCGGCTGGCGACTTCACCTTCTGCAGCGCTGCGAGCACGACGCATGATGTTAGCCATGGCCGACTCAATCTGTGAGGTTTCTACTGGACGTTTTTCTAAGGAAAGCTGTAAGCCTTTGCGTAACTTAACTTCATCAAAAGCAACGCGTTCATCATTGCTTTTCACCACCCGTGGCAAACTAATTTCGGCGCGCTCGTAGGTGGTATAGCGTTCATCACAATCGTTGCATTTACGACGGCGGCGAACCGCGTCGCCATCATCAATCAAGCGTGAGTCGATCACGCTAGTATCAGCTGAATGACATGATGGGCAACGCATATAAAGTCCGCCTATTTAGGTTTTCACGCGTACACTTCTATGAAGCGTGTCTATCTTCCTAATGCGTACGCCTTAGTCGGCGTACACAGGAAACTTAGCGCAAAGCGCTTTTACTTTTTCACGCGTAGCATCGACTACGGCGGCGTCAGCGTCATCAGTGCCAGCAGGAATGCTGTCGAGCACATCGCAAATCCAACCAGCTAGTTCTGTGCACTCTGCTTCGCCAAAACCACGCGTGGTAATAGCCGGTGTACCAATACGTAAACCACTGGTCACAAACGGAGAACGCGGATCGTTCGGCACCGCATTCATGTTCACAGTAATAAATGCGTTACCCAAGGCTGCATCGGCCGCTTTACCGGTAATGTCTTTGTCGATCAGGTCAACTAGGAACAAGTGGTTTTCAGTGCCGCCAGAAACAATCTTGTAACCGCGCGCGCTCATCGCTGCAGCCATAGCTTGTGCGTTGGTTTTAACCGCTGCTTGGTAAGTTTTGTATTCAGGCGCTAAGGCTTCTTTAAAAGCGACGGCTTTGGCAGCAATCACGTGCATCAATGGGCCGCCCTGCGTACCAGGGAATACCACTGAGTTAATTTTCTTCTCAATTTCTGCATTGGCTTTCGCCAAGATCAAACCACCGCGTGGGCCACGCAAGGTTTTGTGAGTGGTGGTGGTGGTCACGTCGGCAATACCAACTGGACTTGGGTATTCGCCTGCAGCAATAAGACCGGCCACGTGAGCCATATCAACAAACAGATAGGCGCCTACTTTGTCTGCGATTTCACGGAAACGCTGCCAATCAACCACCTGTGAGTAAGCCGAAAAACCAGCCACGATCATTTTGGGTTGATGCTCTACCGCAAGCGCCTCAACGTGATCGTAGTCAATCACGCCTTCGTCAGTAATGCCGTACTGCACAGCATTGTAAATCTTGCCGGAGAAGTTAACTTTGGCACCGTGGGTTAAGTGACCACCATGCGCCAAAGACATACCTAATACGGTATCGCCCGGCTGGCAAAGCGCTTGATAAACCGCGGCGTTAGCTTGCGAACCTGAGTGCGGCTGTACGTTGGCGTAATCCGCACCAAATAATTCTTTAGCGCGCTCAATCGCCAATGCTTCAGCTTTGTCTACGTACTCGCAACCGCCGTAGTAGCGCTTGCCCGGATAACCTTCTGCGTATTTGTTGGTTAGCACACTGCCTTGCGCTTCCATCACACGTGGGCTGGTGTAGTTTTCACTGGCGATGAGCTCAATATGCTCTTCTTGGCGCACTTCTTCAGCTTGAATCGCAGCCAGCAATTCGTCGTCGTAGCCCTTGATGGTCATTTGGCGGTTATACATTCACAGCTCCGTGGCAAGTTCTGCAGCAATAATGCAGGTAAACAACAAAATAGGCTGCGCATTCTACTCCGTAACCACAACATATAGAAGTTTAGCGGCTTAGGCCCTTGCATATTTTTTGCACTAAAAAGCCCACAAAATTCTCAATTTCTTATCCGCCAAGACCATTGGGGGTTTCTGCCCATCATCACCTTATCTATTGTGTCTTTATGGCAGCCGCTCACACCGCTATAATGCGCTCCGTTTTGCGTACCACTTTAGGCGGCGCAAACCTAGTGAACATACTTCATGAAAGCTTTTTGGGCCCAGCTACTACACTTGCCACGCCATCTTCTTATTGGTTTGGTCAAGCTATACCAGCTGACACTGTCGCCATTACTTGGCCCCAGCTGTCGGTTCACCCCTAGCTGTTCGCATTACGCCATTGAAGCACTACAAACCCACGGTGTGTTCCGTGGAAGTTGGTTGGCAGCCAAACGCATTAGCCGCTGCCACCCGTTAAACCCCGGCGGATATGACCCGGTACCCAACCGCGACAACGCCAAACATTGCTGTGGCAACGACCACAGCGCTGATTGATAAAGGACAAAAAATGCCAGAGTTAAGACTGCCAGATGGAACCGTACGCAACTATGACGCACCGGTAACTGGCACCACCGTGGCCACCGATATCGGCCCCGGACTGGCAAAAGCAGCACTCGCTATCAAAGTTGATGGCGAGCTAAAAGATTTGTATCACGAGATGGCAGAAGACTGCGATTTCGAGATTATTACTGCGCGCTCTGAAGAGGCGCTTGAGCTATTACGCCACGACTACGCGCACGTAATGGCGCAAGCTGTGCAAGAGCTATTCCCCGGCACCCAAGTCACCATTGGCCCTGCTATCGAACACGGCTTTTATTACGACTTTGCTCGCGACGAGTCCTTCACGCCAGATGATTTGGACACTATCCAAACCAAAATGCGCGAAATTATTAAACGCGACATTCCGATTCAGCGCGAAGTGTGGGAACGCAATCAAGCCATCGAATACTTCAAAGGCATTGGCGAGGAATACAAAGCTGAGATTATTAGCGACCTGCCAGAGGACGAAGAAGTCACCGTATACCGCCAAGGCGAATGGCTAGACCTTTGCCGCGGCCCGCATTTGCCTTCTACCGGCAAGCTACCGAAAGACGCCTTCAAGCTACAAAAACTTGCCGGTGCTTACTGGCGTGGCGACAGCAACAACGCCATGTTGCAACGTATTTACGGCACCGGCTGGACTGACAAAAAAGCCCTAAAAGCACACTTGTTAATGCTGGAAGAAGCCGAGAAACGCGACCATCGCAAACTCGCCAAAGAAATGGATTTGCTCCACTTTGAAGAGCACGCACCGGGCGCGATTTTCTGGCACCCAAAAGGCTGGACCCTATTCCAAAACCTGATTGCCTATATGCGCGAGATGCAGGAAAACAACGGCTACGTTGAAATCTGCACCCCAGACGTCATGGATCGCAGCCTCTGGGAAAAATCTGGTCACTGGGAAAAATTTGGTGAAAACATGTACACCACTCAAACCCCAGACGAACGCGTATACGCCATTAAGCCAATGAACTGCCCAGGCGGCGTTCAAGTGTTTAAACAAGGCAACCGCAGCTACCGTGACCTGCCACTACGCATTGCTGAGTTTGGCCGCGTACACCGCTACGAACCATCAGGCGCACTGCACGGCATGATGCGTGTACGTGAGTTCACTCAAGATGACGCTCACATCTACTGCACCGAAGACCAGTTGATTGACGAGTGCTTGAAGATTACTGACCTTGTACTTCATATCTACAAGCAATTTGGCTTTGAAGATGTACGCGTTAAATTCTCAGACCGCCCAGAAAAGCGTGTTGGCTCTGACGAAATTTGGGACAAATCCGAAGCCGCATTAAAAGCCGCTTGTGAGGCTGCTGGCTTAGAAACCACACTAAACCCCGGCGAAGGCGCCTTCTACGGCCCGAAATTGGAATTTGTACTACGCGACGCGATTGGCCGTGATTGGCAGTGCGGCACCTTGCAAGTTGATCTCAACCTACCGGGCCGCCTAGGCGCTACCTACGTCGGCGAAGACGGCGACAAGCACCACCCTGTGATGCTGCACCGTGCTCTATTCGGTTCATTGGAACGTTTCACCGGCATCTTGCTAGAGCATTACGCTGGTCGCCTACCGTTGTGGCTATCGCCACAGCAGGTTGCGGTATGCACCATTACCAACGACTTTGATGATTACGCATACGACGTTGTCGCTCAGCTACGCAAAGCTGGCATTAAAGCCGAAGTGGATGTGCGTAACGAGAAGATCAACTACAAGATCCGCGAACACGCCTTGGCGAAAGTACCGGTGATGTTTGTGATCGGTGCCCGTGAGCAAGAAGAAGGCAAAGTCACCATTCGTCGCCTAGGCCAGAAAGCACAAGCCAACCTATCGATTGAAGATGCGATTGCGAGTTTGCAAACTGAGATCGCTGAACGCACACCGTTAGTGTTTGATGCCGACTAACTGGCAATAAGACTAAAAAAAGTAAGGCCGACGCAAGCGTCGGCCTTTTTGTATCCGGCCCTTCCTAGGCCGTCTTTATCAGCTGCTCATCCTTGAGCGCGCTATCGGCACCATCCGTGGTGCCACCCCTGCCGTTGGATCTCCGCAAACCCTTGGCAGCGACTAGAAACCTTTCAGTGCGTCTTTCCAGTCCTGCAAACGTAACTTCCCTTTTACGCTCGCGTATTGTGTTTTCATCCAGTTAAGCGGGCCTTGAGTTGTCTCTTTATCTAACAC
>JAPPPA010000225.1 GCA_028817755.1 Gammaproteobacteria bacterium
CAGGTGGCTGATACCGAAGAAATGTTATTCCGCTTTGAATTTCCAGAGCGCCCGGGTGCTCTGATGGAATTTTTAAAGGGGATTGGCAATCAGTGGAATATCAGCTTGTTCCACTACCGCAACCACGGCGCGGCCTATGGCCGAGTGCTGGTCGGCTTGCAGGTGGCTAAGGGCGAGCGTAAAGCCTTGCGCGATTCTTTGGCGGCGATTGGTTATCCGCTTAGCGATGAAACGGATAACCCAGCAGCTAAGCTGTTTCTGTAGGGACTTTATTCAAGCCCTAAAACAAAGTCCCAATACTCTTTCTCTACCGGCATTACTGAAAGGCGGTTACCTTTGCCGAGTAGGCGAAAGCCTTCGAGTGGGCCCTCGGCGTATTCTTTCATCTCGTGCAGTGAAATCGTGCGTTTCATCTTGCGCACCAGTTTGATGTCGACCATAAACCAGCGTGGGTTTTCAGGATCTGACTTGGCGTCGTAGTATTTTTGGTCTGGATCAAATGCGGTGTGGTCTGGATAACCTTCCTTAACTACTTCAGCAAGGCCGACCACACCAGGCACGTCGGTGTTGGAATGGTAGAACAGCACTTGGTCGCCGACCTTCATATCGTCGCGCATCATATTGCGTGCTTGGTAGTTGCGTACGCCGTCCCAGTGTTCGGTTTGGTTGGGCATGTCGGCAAGGTGGTCGATACCAAATACATCCGGTTCTGATTTCATTAACCAGTAATTCATCTGTTGTTCCTAACTGTGCGCGAAAAGCGCAGGGTTTGTTTTTCGTTACAAAGTGCATCGAGGCGGATGTACCAAACCTCGGTTGGAATTTTTTCAGCGTGTTGCGCGCGCCAAGCTGCTCCAATCAGCTTGGGGCCGAGCCATTGGCGGCGATTATGCCGCCAAGCTAGTGTGCGGTCGTAATAACCCGCCCCCATGCCTAAGCGCTCGCCGTTTGCATCATAAGCTGTCAGCGGCATCACAATGGCTTGTAGGCGCTTGCTGGCAATTGTGGTGGCCGATTTATGCGGTTCTAAAATGCCGTATTGATTAGTGCGGCCGCGGATGAGCGCTTGTAAGCTCACAAAGCGCATTCCACGTTTTGTCAGTTGTGGCAGGTATACCTGTTTGCCTTGTTGGCTAAGTGCGGCAATGGTCGCCAGTACGTCAGGCTCGCCGTCGAAGGCTAAATAGAGCGCTACACGTTTAGCGCTGTGCAGCTGGTAGCAGAGTCTTTTGTTGAGTTGGGCGGTGCCAGCTCTACGTGCGCTAGGGCTTAAAGATCGCCTAGCCAGCCGGCCCTGTTTTCTCAGTGCCGCACGATCGGAGGAATTAGGAAGCATCACCCACCTGTGCCGGTGGTTGCCAATATCCTTGAACCGGGTAAGTTCAAGGCGGGACCTGATGGTGGGAGACATAGGCTTACCGCGCGAAAGACGGTCATGCACACCGCACATCCCAAACAAATCCCTGTGTAGGAAAATAGGCTCAAGGGTTTATGACAAACCTGTCGTACACCGCAGGTGATGGAGCCTAAGTATAACATTCAGTCCGCTTAATTTAGCTGGCTATTACGTTTGGCTTTCAGCAACAGCCTTTAAAGTGTTCTGCGCTTTGGTCACGACTTCTTGACTGAGCGCAGAGCGTGGCGGCTCTTGTGAACTGGTGCGCAGCTTTAAAAGCTCGTCAGCAAGGTTTAAGGCACTCACAATCGCGATCTTTTCATAGTCTGGATTGCCGTTGTTAGGCATGAGCTTACGCATTTCTTCATTCAGCAAGTTAGCTGAATCGAGTAGAGCAGGGCGTTCTTCTGTGCTGCAACTTAATGTGAAAGGTTTGTCCATGACTTGGACGGTAACGCTAACGCGATCGTTGTTTTTGTTGCTCATCGGTTTAAGCCTCTTGCTCTAGTAGTTTTAGGCGTTGAATAAGACTTTCAATTTTCTGTCGAGTTTGAGCTTCGCTTTCGTTACTCGCGGCTAGAGCATTGTCGAGTTCTTTAATTTTGTTTTTAAGCTTGCCGTTTTGTTGCAGCAGTAATTCACAAGCTTGAGTGAGCTTTAGAACCAGTTGGTCGGCGCTATCGTCGCCGGTTTCTTCAAATAAGGGTGCGTGGCTATTCATATGATGGAGCAGAGAATGGCTTGTTTTCGGTATGATGCGCCAGAGTATACCCAAGGCGAATAAAGTGTCATTACCGGATTACGAAGAACTTCAAGAAATCGTTGATTCATTGAACGGTGAAGTGAATGTGGCTGAGCTAGATGGCTTGGTTGCGGGCATGTTGGTTAGAGGGCCTTCGGTGCCTGTTAAACAGCTCATGCTGACGTTAAAAGAGTACCTCGAAGATAGCGAAGCCAAGCAGCTAGATACCCTGCAGCAGGGTTATCTGGTACAGCTTGTTGCCAGCCTAGCGGAGCATGCACAAGAGCTGCATGCGTTAGACGATATGGAATGGGTGCCGCTGTTGCCGGATGAAGACCAAGGCTTAGAGCTACAGGTTCAGGGGCTAGCATCATGGTGTGCTGGTTTTATTCATGGTTGTGGTGTTGCGTTGGGCGGCGAAGACGGCCCAATGCGTGACGACGACTTACCAGGTTCAACACATGAGATGCTTGCTGATCTTGCAGAAATTTCGCGTGTGGATGCTGAGCAGCTAGTAGGCAATGACGCTGAAAACGATTACACCGAAATTTTGGAGTATGTGCGTACTGCCGCGTTTACTTGTGCCTTAGAGCTGAGCCGTTGGAACGGGGAGGCTACTGAAGCTCAACCAATGGCGCCGGCGCCTGATCTCCTACAATAGCTGCAATGAATTCGAACGCTTTCGATGTGGTGATAGCTGGCGGCGGCATGATTGGTGCCGCACTAGCTTTAGCGCTTAGCAAGCAAGGTAAGCGAGTTGCTTGCGTCGATCCGGTGTCTCTGGAGCAGGTGGCTGAGTCAGAGCGTTCAGACAGCTTTGATCGTCGCGCTACAGCTTGTGCGATGACGACGATTCATTTTTTTCAGAATTTATCTTTATGGCCTTCTATTCAGCCGAAGGCGGCGCCGATACGTCAGATTGACGTGTCAAAGCAGGGGCAATGGGGACGCACTCGATTGCTTGCCAGTGATGTTGGTTTAGAAGCATTTGGTTACGTTATTCCTAATCGTGAGATTGGCCGTAGCTTGGCCTCTGCTTGGCAAGGTGCAGCGAGTGATGATTTGCATGCTTTCTGGGGAGAGCGTGTGGTCTCCGCTGACGTTGCGATTAACGATGTAACCGTTACTTTGAGCGACCATCGCACACTGAAGTCCAAGTTGTTAGTTGTTGCTGATGGCGGTCGCTCCGCCTTAAGAGAGAAATTAGATATTGCTTCGCGCACCACCCATGCGGGCCAAACAGCTTTGGTTTGTAACATTGCTTTTGAGCGCGAAGGCGATGGTCGAGCGTTTGAGCGCTTCACCACACAGGGGCCGTTGGCGTTACTGCCGTTGGGCGATAAACAGTACAACTTGGTTTGGTGCGGTAATGAGCACGAAAGCGCTAGGCGCACAGAGCTTAGTGATGCTGAATTTGCAGAAGCGCTTAATCGCGCCTTTGGCGTGGCGCTTGGCAAGGTTGTCTCTGTAGGGCGCCGAATATGTTTCCCTTTAGATATCGTGGCGGCGGATAGTATTCAAGCTAACCGAGTGGTGGTGTTGGGTAATGCGGCGCAAGCGCTGCACCCTGTTGCCGGCCAAGGTTTTAATTTAGGTGTTCGTGATGTGGCGACATTATGTGATGTGTTATCTGGTACGCCTGATGAAGGGAGCCCAGAGATAACCGAGGCATATGCACGCGCTAGGATTGTAGATAGAGAGCAAATGCTCGCTTTGACTACGCAGCTAGCGACTTCAACAACAGTCGGGATAAACAGCGTTGTTGCTGCTGGATTTGGCTTGGGCTTGAGTGGTTTTGGTCAGTTTGGATTGGCACGCAAGGCGCTTGCGTTAAGAGCAAGTGGTTTTCAGAGCGAGTTACCGTCTTTGTGTTTGCCGCCTGCCGCGAGTAAGGAACGTTATGTCAGCTAATGTATCTCGCGCCGTGTTAGTGGTTGGTGCTGGTGTTGCTGGCTTGGCGGCGGCTTGTGGTTTGCAGCGTCAAGGCTATCAGGTGACGGTGGTTGAACGAAATGCCGCCCCAAAGGAACCGTCAGGGGAGCTGCAAGCGCGCGTTTCAGCTTTCTCTCCGGCGAGTATTCGGTTCCTTGCTTCTTTGGGTGCTTGGCCAGCAGATAGCGATCGTATACGCCCCTACGGCAATATGTGGGTGTGGACCGATGGTGACTTCGATCACGTGCATTTTTCTGCTGCGGAGATGGGTAAGTCTGAGCTAGGCGCTATTGCCGAAAATGGATTAATTCAGCATGCCTTATATGTCGCGGCGTTAAAGGCTGGTGTGCAATTTGAGTTTGAGGCGGAATGGTCTGACTTAGACAATCAGGCGAATGCTGTCGCGCTCTCATTACAAGATGGCCGCCGGCTAGAAGCGGGTTGGCTTGTTGTGGCTGAGGGCGCTCAGTCTAAATTACGAGAAGCTCTAGGTGTCGCTAGTCGAGGCTGGCGCTATGAGCAACAAGCATTGGTTTGCTC
>JAPPPA010000297.1 GCA_028817755.1 Gammaproteobacteria bacterium
GTTACTCAGCAGACGCTGGGTGGTAAAGCGCAGTTCGGTTGTCAGAGATTCGGTGAGATGGAAGTTTTGGAACTAGAAGCATATGTTGCGGCTTAAACCTTGCAAGAAATGCTTACCGTTAAATCGGATGACGTTGCGGGCCGTACGGCGATGTATAAGAACATCGTAGACGGTGATCACCAAATGAATGCTGGTATGCCTGAGTCGTTCAACGTGTTGTTGAAAGAAATTCGTGCCCTAGGCATGAACATCGACTTAGAACAGGAGTAATCGAGAATGAAAGATTTATTAAACCTGTTTAAAACCCAAGCGCCTGCGGGCTTGGAAGATTTTGATTCGATTCGCGTGAGCCTTGCTTCACCTGAAATGATCCGTTCATGGTCATTTGGTGAAGTTAAAAAGCCGGAAACGATTAACTACCGTACTTTCAAGCCTGAGCGTGATGGCTTGTTCTGCGCCAAGATCTTTGGTCCAACCAAAGATTACGAATGCCTATGCGGTAAGTACAAGCGCCTTAAGCACCGTGGTGTGGTGTGTGAGAAGTGTGGTGTTGAGGTAACTCAAGCTAAAGTTCGTCGTGAGCGTATGGGTCACATCGAGCTAGCTAGCCCAGTTGCGCACATTTGGTTCTTGCGTTCGCTACCAAGCCGTATTGGCTTGATGTTGGACATGACTCTTCGCGAAATTGAGCGTGTGCTTTACTTCGAAAGCTTCGTAGTAACCGACGCTGGTATGACCACTTTGGAAAAAGGTCAGCTACTTACCGACGAAGATTACCTAGATGCCATTGAGCAACACGGCGATAGCTTTGTTGCCAAGATGGGTGCTGAAGCGATTGGCGATCTACTTCGCGAAATGAAGTTGGACGTAGAAGCGGCCAACATTCGCGAAGACATGGAGAATACCAACTCTGAAGCCAAGATCAAGAAGCTAACCAAGCGTCTTAAGTTGATCGAATCGTTCATCGAGTCTGGTAACAAACAAGAATGGATGGTGATGACCGTACTGCCGGTATTGCCACCTGATTTGCGTCCGCTAGTTCCACTAGACGGTGGTCGTTTTGCGACCTCTGATCTAAATGATCTTTACCGTCGTGTGATCAACCGTAACAACCGTCTTAAGCGCCTGCTTGAGCTAAATGCACCAGACATCATCGTACGTAACGAAAAACGTATGCTTCAGGAGTCTGTGGATGCGTTGCTAGATAACGGTCGTCGTGGTCGTGCCATTACTGGCACCAATAAGCGTCCGCTGAAATCTCTAGCTGACATGATTAAAGGTAAGCAGGGTCGTTTCCGTCAGAACTTGCTTGGTAAGCGTGTGGATTACTCTGGTCGTTCTGTGATCGTGGTTGGTCCTACCTTGCGCCTACACCAATGTGGTCTGCCTAAGAAAATGGCGCTTGAGCTATTCAAGCCATTTATCTTCAGCAAGCTGCAACGTTTAGGCCACGCCCACACTATTAAAGCCGCTAAGAAACTAGTAGAGCGCCAAACCGCTGAGGTTTGGGATGTGTTGGCTGATGTGATCCGCGAACACCCAATCATGCTTAACCGTGCACCAACCCTTCACCGTTTGGGTATTCAGGCGTTCGAACCTGTGTTGATTGAAGGTCGTGCGATTCAGTTGCACCCATTGGTATGTACCGCGTTTAACGCTGACTTCGATGGTGACCAAATGGCGGTACACGTACCGCTATCACTAGAAGCGCAGCTTGAAGCCCGTACCTTGATGTTGGCTTCTAACAACATCCTTTCACCAGCCAATGGTCAGCCGATTATCGTGCCAACTCAAGACGTTGTACTTGGTTTGTACTGGATGACTCGTGAGCACCCAGGCGCCAAAGGCGAAGGCATGGTGTTCTCTAGCGTGACTGAGCTAGATCGTGCTTACCAAAATGGTGCGGTAGCGATTCAGGCGCTAGTTAAAGTACGTATTAGTGATGTTGTTCGTAGCGACGATGGCACCGAAGAAGCGCGTACACGCGTTATCGATACGACTGTTGGTCGTGCACTGTTGTCAGAAATCTTGCCAGAAGGCCTTCCGTTTGAAGTGCTGAACCAAGATTTGACCAAGAAGAACGTATCGAAGGTTATCGACACGTGCTACCGTGTATTGGGTCTGAAGCCTACGGTTATCTTTGCTGATCAATTGATGTACACCGGTTTCCGTCACTCAACCCGCGCGGGTATCTCGTTCGGTAAGGATGACATGGTTATCCCGCCAGAGAAGGTGACCTTGCTAGGCGATGCCGAAGAGCAAGTAATGGAAATTGAGAAGCAATACCGTTCAGGTCTTGTAACTCATGGTGAGCGCTACAACAAGATCGTTGATATTTGGTCGCACTGTAACGACCAGCTATCACAAGCGATGATGAAGAAGTTGGGTACGCAAACCTTTACTACCAGCAAGAACGAAGAAGTTGAAACTAAGAGCTTCAACTCGGTGTTCATGATGGCCGACTCGGGCGCTCGTGGTTCTGCCGCTCAGATGCGTCAGCTTGCTGGTATGCGTGGTTTGATGGCGAAACCGGATGGTTCGATCATTGAAACGCCAATTAAGGCGAACTTTAAAGAAGGCCTCGATGTACTCCAATACTTTATTTCAACGCACGGTGCTCGTAAGGGTCTAGCCGATACCGCGTTGAAGACTGCGAACTCTGGTTACCTAACTCGCCGTCTTGTAGACGTTGCGCAAGATATGGTTGTAACCGAGGAAGATTGCGGTACCACTAAAGGTCTTGAGATTGCTGCAATCGTAGAAGGTGGTGACGTACTTGTACCGCTTGCTGCGCGTGTATTGGGTCGTACTACCGCTGAGCCGGTGTATCGCCCTGGCACTGAAGAAGTTATCGTAGAAGCGGGTACCGTTCTCGACGAGAAAGCGGTAGACATGCTTGAGCAAGAAGGTGTTGACCGTATTCAAGTGCGTTCAACCATTACCTGTGAAGCCCGCCAAGGTTGCTGTGCTCAGTGTTACGGTCGTGACCTAGCGCGTGGTCACCGCGTGAACATTGGTGAAGCCGTTGGTGTTATCGCTGCTCAATCAATTGGTGAGCCGGGCACCCAGCTAACAATGCGTACCTTCCACGTGGGTGGTGCGGCGTCTAGTTCTGCTGCGGTTAGCTCTGTTGAAGTGAAAGCGGCTGGTAACATCAAGTTCAACAAGCTACGTACCGTAGAACATGCCGATGGCCACTTGGTTGCGGTATCGCGTTCTGGTGAGCTTGTTCTGGCTGATGAATTTGGTCGTGATCGCGAGCGTTACAAGGTGCCTTACGGTGCCAGCATTAACGTGAAAGAAGGTGATCCGGTTGATGGTGGCCAGACCGTTGCTAACTGGGATCCGCATACGCACCCGGTTGTTTCTGAAGTAACCGGTGTGATCCAGTTCTCAGATATTGTTGACGGTGTGACTGTTTCACAAGAAACCGATGCGGTTACCGGCCTAAGCCGTACCGTAGTGTTGAGCCCTAAACAGCGCCCAACAGCGGGTAAGGACTTGCGTCCGGCGGTGCGTCTAGTTGATGCGGATGGCAATGCCATTAATCTACCGGGCACTACCAAGCCAGCGATTTACTTCTTGCCGCCTGAAGCGCTGATTGGTTTGGCTGATGGTGCTGAGCTAGGTATTGGTGACGTAATTGCACGTCTACCGCAGGAGTCTTCTAAGACTCGCGATATTACCGGTGGTCTGCCTCGCGTAGCCGACTTGTTCGAGGCGCGTAAGCCGAAAGAAGCCGCTATCCTTGCTGAAGTTTCCGGTACCGTTTCATTCGGTCAAGAGACGAAAGGTAAGAACCGTTTGATCATCACCGATGCGGATGGTGAAGAGAATCAGCTATTGATTCCTAAGCACCGCCAGCTAAACGTATTCGAAGGTGAGCATGTTGAGCGCGGTGAAATCATCTCTGATGGTGAGCTAAGCCCGCATGACATCCTACGTTTGCGTGGTGTTGCTGAGCTAGCTGAATACCTAACTAACGAAATCCAAGACGTATACCGTCTACAGGGTGTAGGTATTAACGACAAGCACATCGAGACTATTTGCCGTCAAATGATGCGTCGTGTTGATATCACCGATGGTGGTGATTCAACCTTCCTGAAAGGTGAGCAAGTAGAGCGTGCCTTGGTTGATGATGAAAACGAGCGCCTAATGAAGGCCGGCAAAGTCCCTGCACGCTATGAAATCCAACTACTGGGTATCACCAAAGCGTCGCTAAACACTGAGTCATTCGTATCTGCAGCGTCATTCCAAGAAACCACGCGTGTTCTAACCGAGGCCTCAGTACGTGGCCGTAAGGATGAGCTACGTGGTTTGAAGGAAAACGTAGTAGTGGGTCGTTTGATTCCGGCTGGTACTGGTTTCGCTTATCACCAAGAGCGTCGCAAGTCGCGTACCTTGGATATCGATAGTGAATTTTCAGATGCTATTGCCGCGGCTGAAGCTGCCGCAGGCGCTGAAGATGCGCTAGAAATCACAATAGATACTGAATAACAGTATCTATTGAATGCTAGAGTTTTGGTCTAGCAATTTGCGAAGCCCCGTACTTTGTTACGGGGCTTTTGTCTTTCGGTCAAAGTCGGTTAGACTTTAGGTTATAC
>JAPPPA010000141.1 GCA_028817755.1 Gammaproteobacteria bacterium
CTTCTGTTGTTCAGTGTTTGCTTTAGTGATGCCAGGCTGTTTTTTTCATCGCCTTTGTCATAAACCAAAAACTCAATATCAGGAATATCGCCAAGCAGTTGATGTTCCAGCTTGCCAATAATCCATGTGAGTTTGGTGCTAGGCCATTGGTCTTGAATGGCGCGCACAACCGGCAGGGTGTGGCAAACGTCACCAATCGCGGATAGGCGAAGAATACACAGTGATTCAGGGGCAACAGTGAATGGTAGGCCAGACTTCACTACAATAGCGCTCATATAAATTCTTCGGAAAGTTTAACAGTGTCCCAAGCGGTTGTGCCCGGCTTCGAGTGTCTGCGGCATCAAAATCAGTGGATTTGGTGGAATGCCGCTCTCGTTGACGGGTTGGAGCCGTGCCATTTCGATTTACAGGCTTGGCAAACACAAGGTGGCGCGGAGCCAGCGGCAGGCCGCGGCAGTGCCTGCCGAATTCAACAGGGTGGCGCAGACTGGTTTCTACGGCATTACCGCCGTGGTGGGCTAATCGGCAAGTTGTTACATGACCAGTATTGGTGGTCAGGGCTAGCCAATACACGCATTGTTAGAGAGATGATGGTGACGGGCCAATTGGCTGAGCGTGGTTTGCCTGTTCCCAATGTGGTTGGCGGGCGCGTGCAGCGAAGTGGCTTGATTTATCGCTGTGATTTGATCACGCAGGCTTTGCCAGTTAGCGCGAGTATGGCTGAACGTCTAGGTGAGCTGACGCAAGAACAATGGACCAACATAGGTAAGGTAATTGCGGCAGTGCATGCCGAGGGCGTGTGGCACGCTGATCTCAATGCGCACAATATCTTGCTGGATAATGACGGTGGCGCTTGGATCATCGATTTTGACCGTGCGCAGTTTCGGCCGCCTGACCAGAAATGGCAGCAGGCAAACCTTAATCGACTATGGCGCTCCGTTTGCAAAATCAGCGGCGGTGAGGACAATGCGCCGCAAGAACAATGGCAGCACTTATTAGTTGCCTACAACAGCTAAGTACAAATGAATATTCAACAAGCTCTACAGGCGGTACTGCAACGTCAGAATCTAAGCCGCGACGACATGACCGCAGTAATGCGCCAAATTATGACTGGCGAAGCTACGCAGGCGCAGATTGGAGGCTTCTTGGTCGGTTTGCGTATGAAAGGCGAAACCGTAGAAGAAATTACCGCGGCCGCCTCTGTAATGCGTGAGCTAGCCGCGGGTGTTGGTGTGCCGAAAGAGCATCTAGTCGATACCTGCGGCACAGGTGGCGACGGCTCAGGCTTGTTTAATGTTTCTACCGCTGTTGCATTTGTTAGTGCGGCGGCTGGTGCAACCGTAGCCAAACATGGTAACCGCTCTATCTCGTCTAAGTCCGGTAGCGCTGACTTGTTGGAAGCCGCCGGTGTGAACCTAGGCATTAGCCCAGAGCAAGTGGCGCAATGCGTGAAAGACATTGGTGTCGGCTTTATGTTTGCCCCAGCACACCACAGCGCGATGAAGCACGCGATTGGCCCACGTAAAGAAATGGCCGTGCGCACTATCTTTAATGTACTGGGCCCGTTAACGAACCCAGCTGGCGCACCGAATCAGGTGCTTGGTGTATTTGCGCAAGATTTAACGCAGCCGTTAGCTGAAGTATTAAATGCACTTGGTAGCCGCCATGTGATGGTGGTGGCGTCAGATGATGGTTTAGATGAATTGTCGATTGCTGCGCCAACCCAAGTGTCGGAACTAAAAGATGGCCAAGTCAGCACTTGGATGTTAAACCCGGCTGATTACGGCCTGAAGGACTCGCTAGATTCGATTGTGGTTGATTCGGCAGAAGCTAGCTTGGCCCTAATTCAATCTGCTTTTTCAGGTGAGCAGGGAGCTGCTGCCAACATTATTGCCCTAAATGCGGGCGCTGCAATTTATGTATCTGGCGTCGCAGAATCTTTAGAAGACGGTATTGCTAAGGCTCAAGCGGTGTTAGCGAACGGCGCTGCGGCAGAAAAACTTGCGGCGCTGGCCAAAATGACTCAGGAGCTAGCCGCGTGAGCGACGAAATTAACCTAGTCAAAGATATTCCCGACGTTCTGGTAAAAATTCTCGCCCGTAAAGACGAGGAAATCGCTGCTGGTTTACAGCGGGTGTCGGCGGCAGAAATGCGCGCGCGCGCGGCTGACCAACCAGACTGCCGTGGTTTTGTTGCCAGTATGCAAACACGTATTGATGCAGGTGAAGCTGCTGTAATTGCAGAGGCTAAGAAGGCGTCACCATCCAAGGGCGTGATTCGGGCAGATTTTGATCCAGCGCAGATTGCGGCAAGTTACGAGGCCGGTGGCGCGGCTTGTTTGTCAGTGTTGACGGATCAGGATTTTTTCCAAGGTCATAACGACTATTTGCAGCAAGCCGGTGCGGCTTGTTCGCTGCCCGTTATCCGTAAAGATTTTATTGTCGACCGCTATCAAATTGACGAAGCCCGTGCGCTGGGTGCTGATTGCGTTTTGCTGATTGTGGCGGCCTTATCGGATACCCAACTACAAGATCTTTACGGCTATGCCGTCTCGTTGGGCATGGATGTGCTGATTGAAGTGCATGACGAAGCTGAGTTGCAGCGTAGTTTGCCGCTAGGTGCAGCCTTGGTGGGTATTAATAACCGCGATTTGCGCAACTTCGCCACTAGCCTCAACACCACAATCGACCTGCTGGCACAGATCCCTAGTGACCGCATCGTGGTTACGGAAAGTGGTATTCACACGCCGGACGATGTCGCGCTGATGCGTCAACACAATGTAAATGCCTTTTTGGTTGGCGAAGCCTTTATGCGCGCTGACCAGCCGGGCGAAAAACTTAAGGAACTGTTCTTCTAATGGAAGCAAATCTACGCTGGCAAGGCGGCATGCAATTTTTGGCCGAGGCCGATAGCGGCCACGCATTGGTATTGGATGGCCCGCCTGATTTGGGTGGTCGTAATACCGGCGTCCGTCCAATGGAAATGATTCTAATGGGGCTAGGCGGCTGCACCGGTGTGGATGTGGTTCATATCCTCAAAAAGTCGCGTCAGGCGGTTGAAGACGTCGAAGTAAAACTGAGCGCAGAACGTGCTGATACTGATCCTAAAGTCTTCACCAAGATTCACGTACATTTCTTGGTGAAGGGCGACAAGCTCAATCCTAAGCATGTGTCTCGTGCGGTAGAGTTGTCGGCTGAAAAATACTGCTCGGCCTCGCTGATGTTGCGTGGCAGTGTGGAAATCACCCACAGTCACGAGATTATTGAATGACAAGGCCGCCAAAGCACTTAGGCTTGTGGCATGTTGCGCTGAATGTGCATGATCTAGCGGCTTGCGAACACTTTTATGTTGAGTTGCTTGGCTTCACGGTTGAGTGGCGCCCGGATGACAACAGTGTTTATCTCAGCAGCGGTAAAGACAATCTAGCGCTACATAAAGTGCCAGACGGTGTCGAGCGCGCAGACGCTCGTGAGCAGTCGCTTGATCACACCGGTATTTTCGTACCGAATATCGAGGATGTAGATCCTTGGTATGAGTATTTGCTGGCAAACGAAGTGAAAATGGCGACGCAACCACGTACGCATCGTGATGGCGCGCGCTCTTTCTATTGCTACGACCCTGACGGCAATAAGGTTCAGGTTTTATACCATCCGCCGATATCTGCCCAGCTTTAATGTTGCGTCGCAACAAAAAGTCTTTGCCTAGCTAAAATCGGGCGTATAATTCGCGCCCGTTTGAACTGTCTGCTGGGGTTTAGGCAATGGCTCAGTATTCCAATCCAAAGTTACAGCTACATGGTTTTAATAACCTAACCAAGTCGCTGAGTTTCAATATTTACGATGTCGCCTACGCGAAGACGAAGGCAGAGAAAGAAAAGTACATCGAATATATTGATGAGGAATTTAACGCCGAGCGCCTAACGCAGATTCTTACCAACGTTTCCAGCATTATTGGCGCCAATATTTTGAATGTGGCGCGCCAAGACTATGACCCGCAAGGGGCGTCGGTCACCATTTTGATCTGCGAAGAACCGATCGATCCGGCTGACTATGAGCCGACTGAAGAAGAGCCAGGCCCGATTCCAGAAGAAGACACCGAGCTGGTGATTCATAAAGAGTCGGTAGTGGGGCACTTGGATAAGAGCCATATCACGGTTCACACCTACCCTGAGTCGCACCCAGAGAAGAATATTTCTACCTTCCGTGCTGATATTGATGTCTCTACTTGTGGCGTGATCTCGCCACTCAAAGCGCTGAACTATCTGATTCACAGTTTTGATTCAGACATTGTGACTGTGGACTACCGTGTGCGTGGTTTCACGCGCGAGCTAGACGGCAGTAAGCTGTTTATCGACCACGAAATCACCTCCATCCAAAACTTTATGGATGAAGAAACGTTACAGAAATATCAGATGATTGATACCAACGTGTATCAAGAGAACATTTTCCACACCAAAATGCATTGGGCGGAATTTGATTTGCAGCGTTATGTGTTTGGCAAAACGGTTGATGGTTATAGCGACGAGCACAAAGCCGAGATTGCTAAAAACCTGAAGCATGAGATGGACGAGATCTTTTACGCTCGTAACATGCCTGCTCTATAG
>JAPPPA010000313.1 GCA_028817755.1 Gammaproteobacteria bacterium
ACCGAGATCATCGCTTGCCGTTGAAACCCAACAATCACAATTTCTTGCCCCGGCAACACAACGTCAGCCGACACTCGCGCCCAACCTCGATCTGTGTTCAAGACCTTAGCTGCCACGGTTTTATGCCAAATAACCTTACCCAAAAAGGAACTCGTGCCGTCTGGGTTACGTTCATCCGCATTCTGTGGAATCAGTGCGCTATAAACCTTTTCACTGTCGCCACGACGCTCTGCAATACCACCCGCCAAACGGCTTAAACCGCCCTGCACAATCCCCCAAACACCTTGACTGTCTGCGGCGGTAACTGGGTGCGCGTAATACAGCTCACCCGCTTCTGTTTCAAAGCCATAACGCGCCAGCAACTCACCCACGGTCGCCTCTTCTCCCGCCCAAGACACGGAGCTCTCTGCCGAAAGCAATAAGGGCGAGTCGACATCTAAGGCCCCTTCAAGGGCTTCACCGGCTCGACCACTCAACTCATCAAAGTAGCCCTCGGCTTCGGTTGTTAACTCTTTTGCTAAGGCATCATCCGTGACAACCGTGGTGTAGTCCGGCGCTTCTGGTGGCGGAAGATCAACAAAATCCGCCTCTAGTTTAGTGCCGCTTTCATTGGTTACTACCGGCTGCTCACCTAGCTTCTCAGGCAAATAGACCAGCCCAGCAATAATCGCCGCAACCAATAACACCGCCGGTATCACATAACGCATTACGCACTCTCCGCTGCCAAATCCAGCAGTTGCTGATGGATGCCACCAAAACCGCCATTGCTCATCACTAACACATGGTCACCAGGCTGCCAGCTCGCGGCAACACGCTGCGCCAAGCTCGACACCGTTGGCGCCACCTGTAATTTATCGCCGAGGCTTTGCATGGCTTCGCTAACCGACCAATTCAATTCGTCAGGCTCCAATACAAACACTTCATCAGCTGCGGCCAAGCTCGCACCTAAACCTTCGCTATGCGCGCCGGCTCTGAGTGAATTACTGCGCGGCTCGAATACCGCCAAAATGCGTTCGCTGCCAACTTTATTGCGCAGCCCCGCCACGGTCGTTTCGATCGCTGTTGGGTGATGTGCGAAGTCGTCGTAAACGCGAATACCGTTCGCTTCGCCTTTTACTTCCATGCGGCGTTTCACGCCTTTAAATTCAGCCAAGGCTCGAATACTGTCTTGCGGGCGCACGCCCACATGGCGCGCTGCCGCGATGGCCGCCAGCGCATTACTGACGTTGTGCTGACCTATGGTGTCCCAGCGTACTTCGCCCTGCTCTGCGCCCTCAAAAATGACTTTGAACGCACTGCCGTCGGCGCTGACCAACTCCGCCTGCCAACCACCTTCTTTACCGAAGCGCTGCACAGGCGTCCATGCGCCCTGCGCTAGGGTGTCATCAAGATTTGGTTCATCTGCATTACTAATCAACATGCCGTTCTCTGGCACGGTGCGAATCACATGATGGAACTGGCGCTTAATCGCATCTAGGTCATCAAAAATATCGGCATGGTCAAACTCGAGGTTGTTCAATACCAAGGTACGTGGGCGGTAATGCACGAACTTAGAACGCTTATCAAAAAACGCCGTGTCGTATTCATCCGCCTCGATGACAAAGAAGTCGCTGCCGCCTAAACGCGCCGACACATCAAAGTTGCCGGGTACACCGCCGATTAAAAAGCCGGGCGACATATTGGCCCATTCCAAAATCCACGCCAGCATACTGCTGGTGGTAGTTTTGCCATGCGTGCCTGCTACCGCCAACACCCATTTGTGCTGCAATACCTGCTCGCTCAGCCATTGCGGGCCAGAGGTGTATTTTAGGTTTTCGTTAAGCACAGCCTCAGTCACAGGGTTACCGCGACTCATCGCGTTGCCCACCACCTGCACGTCAGCATCACGACGAATATTGTCTGCGGCGTAACCTTCGGATAGCTCAATCCCAAGCTTTTCAAGCTGGGTGCTCATGGGTGGGTAAACATTGGCGTCGACACCGCTAACGGTATAACCCGCTTCACGCGCAATGGCGGCAATGCCGCCCATAAATGTGCCGCAGATGCCCAAAATATGAATATGTTGCTTGCTCATGCGAGTAGGATACTGCGCATAACCGATGATGTGGAACTTAGATGGCTGCCAATTCTGACTTTGAAATGATTACAACCGCCGAGGCTTTGGTCGCATTGTGCGAACGCCTAGCAAAACACTCGTGGATAACCATCGACACCGAGTTTCTGCGTGTTGATACCTATCGCCCAATTCTCTGCTTAGTACAAATTGCCAGCAGCGAAGAAGCCGCCATTATCGACCCCATCGCGCTAGACGATTTACAGCCGCTTTGGGATCTGCTGATGCGTGACGAGATCATCAAAGTTTTCCACGCAGGCGGCCAAGACCTAGAAATCATTTACAACGCCACCGGCCAGCTGCCCAGCAATTTGTTTGATACCCAAATCGCAGCCTCGGTTTGCGGTTTTAACCACCAAGCGGGTTACGGCGCGTTAATAAAAACCGTGCTGGATATAGACCTACCGAAGGCCTTCGCTCGTACGGACTGGTCGCGCCGCCCGCTGAACCAAGACGAATTGGAATACGCCATTGGTGACGTTACCTATTTGCGCGACGCCTATCACTGGCTAAACGACAAGCTCAACAGCACTGGCCGTAGCGATTGGCTAGCGAATGAGTTTGCGGCGCTAAGTGATCCAAGCCGCTATCGCGTTGACCCAGCCAATGCCTGGCAAAAGGTAAAAGGCTTACAGCGGTTAAAGCCAGCGCAACGCGCCATTGGCCGCGAAATTGCGCAATGGCGCGAAGCCTTGGCACAAGAAAGCAACCGCCCACGTGGCCGTGTATTAAAAGACGACCAATTGCTCGACTTGGCTAAACGCGCACCGCGTGATTTAGCTGCCTTGCAACGTATGCAAGGTTTCCACCCGGGCTTGGTGAAACGACACGGCGAGGCTTTATTAGCCTGCATTGAAAAAGCCGAAGTAACCGACGTTGATCGTCTGGATCACCGCAAACCGTCGGCACTCAGCCCCGGCCAGCAACTGTTGGCGGACACGTTATTCGCCATCATGCGCCAGCAGGCGCTAGAGCAAGGCATTAGCCCAGAGACGATCGGCAACAAAAGCGCGGTAGAAAAACTTATGCAAGGTACGGACGGCCCGCTCAGCAGTGGCTGGCGCCATGAGGCCATTGGCAAAACGTTGCAAGAAGTGATTTCTGGCGAGCGCAGCCTAAAAGTAAAAGACGGTGAACTCGCGATCGGTTAAACCGTATTTTCAGTAGACACAAAAAAGCCGAGGTCATTGCCTCGGCTTTTTTATACGCGGCGGCTTATGAAGCCACCGCTAAAGAGCTTGTTAGCCTAAAACGTTGGTTAGACGCTCGAATACTTCATCCAAAGTACCCATGCCGTAAACCTCGGTTAGCAAGCCTTTGCCTTCGTAATAACCGGCAACTGGTGCGGTTTGATCGGCATACACTTTCATGCGGTTACGTACGGTTTCTTCGTTGTCATCGGCGCGGCCTTCAATTTTGGCGCGCTCTAGAATACGACGAACCACTTCGTCTTCATCAACGGTTAGTTTGATAGCGTGAGTCACTGCCTGGCCAGCTTCCTCTAGCATCGCGGTCAAGGTGTCGCACTGCGACAAGTTACGCGGGAAACCGTCAAGGATATAACCCTTTTCAGTATCCGGCTGCGCAAGGCGCTCGTTCAGCAAGCCTAGTACGATTTCATCAGTCACTAGCTCGCCAGCGTCCATAGCTTTCTTAGCTTGCAAGCCAAGCTCAGTGCCTTCTTTAACTGCCGCACGCAATAAGTCGCCAGTAGAAATTTGTGGAATACCGTAACGCTCCACCAAGTTTTTAGCTTGAGTGCCTTTACCTGAACCCGGTGGGCCTAACAATACGATTCGCATCCTGTACTCGCTGTTCGTTATCTGTTCAAAACGTTTTGTATTACCGCTATTGCGGCGGTAACGAGCGCAAGTTAACCCGCCTAGCCGCTGCAGTCAATTTGTAACAGGCCGGAAAAGGCGCTTTAGCGTATAATGCCGCGCTTTCTGATATGGCCACTTCATAAAAACACATGACCATTCGCAACGCTTTCTATGCCCAATCTGGCGGTGTAACCGCTGTAATCAATGCTTCTGCCTGCGGCGTTATTGAAACTGCCCGCAAACACCCAGACAAAATTGGCACCGTATACGCCGGCCTAAACGGCATTATCGGCGCGCTACAAGAAGAGTTAATCGACACTTCTTTAGAGTCTGACGAAACCATTGCTGCGCTACGTCACACGCCTTCTGGTGCCTTCGGTTCTTGCCGCTACAAGCTTAAAAGCTTGGAAGAAAACCGCGCCCAATACGAGCGCCTGATTGAAGTATTTAAAGCCCACAATATCGGTTACTTCTTCTACAACGGTGGCGGCGACTCAGCTGACACCTGCCTGAAAGTGTCTCAACTTTCAGAAAAAATGGGCTACCCACTACAAGCGATTCACGTACCTAAAACCGTAGATAACGCTCTACCGGCTACCGACGTATGCCCAGG
>JAPPPA010000086.1:0-227 GCA_028817755.1 Gammaproteobacteria bacterium
GTATTGCTCTGGGTTAGCAGTAAACGCGTCTAGGTTGGCTTGACTGGAGAAGCGCCAGTCAGCACCCATCCACTCGGTTTGAAAGCTCTTGCTGCCCTTCACCGCTTTGTTTTCAGTGAAGTAAGAGACCACGTCATAACCTTTAACCGCGGTGTTGCCGAAAAAGCCGGTGTTTACCTTGCTCGCCAGCGCGGTACCTGCGAATAGCGACAGCAATGCGGCGAATA
>JAPPPA010000086.1:237-4530 GCA_028817755.1 Gammaproteobacteria bacterium
TCCTTTCAGCCTGCAAATTACTGACTAACTTCCGGCCAGTTCTTGTCCGCCAAAATAATGTAATTGTCGCGATCGCCTTCCCACTTATCGGCAATGCTATGGCTGTAGTTTAGGTACAACTTGCCGTCTACCACTGCAAACGCTTCTGGGTCGATGCCCGCGGTGTAACCCTGCGATACCGCGTAAGCGCAGTAACCGCCATACTGAGGTGCGTATTGCTCTGGGCTCGCCTTAAACGCATCTAGGTTCTCTTGGCTAGAAAAGCGCCAGTTAGCGCCCTGCCATTCGGTTTGCAGCTTCTTGCTGCCTTTAACGGCTTTGTTCTCAGTGAAGTACGACACCACGTCGTAACCCTTAACCGCCAAATTGCCAAACAACGAGGTATTAATTTTTTCTGCCGCTGCCACGCTGGCAAATAAAGACAAAAACGCTGCAAAAATGATCTTTTTCATGACCTTCTCCATTTAGTGACGCGGGTATGACCGCGGGCTCGCGCAGTGGTTCAATCATAGTCAAATCAGTTCACATAGCAGCATAAAAAACGCCAGCATAAAGCTGGCGTTTTTTCTGGCGGTTGGCGTGTCGCTTTAGCGCTAAGCAACAACCCATTGGATATTTTCACCGGCACGTAACGGGCGCACCACGTCGTCACCTAACTGCATGCGATCAGGCACTTGCCAGCCTTGCTTACGGAGGGTGATGGTGTCGGTATTTCTGGGTAGGCCGTAGAAATCGGGGCCGTTGAACGAGGCGAAGGCTTCTAGCTTGTCCAGGGCGTTAGCTTGATCGAATACTTCTGCATACAGTTCGATGGCGGCGTGTGCGGTGTAGGCGCCAGCGCAACCGCAGTCGGATTCTTTTTTGCCTACTGCATGAGGGGCTGAGTCTGTGCCTAAAAAGAATTTATTACTGCCGGATGTTGCTGCATCAATGAGTGCCTGCTGGTGGGTATTACGTTTCAAAATAGGTAGGCAGTAGTAATGTGGTCGAATACCGCCCGCCAGCATATCGTTGCGGTTATATAGCAGGTGGTGCGCCGTAATGGTTGCCCCTACTCTGCTGTGCGCCTCGGCAACAAACTCAGCCGCGTTGGCGGTGGTGATGTGTTCAAAAACCACTTTCAGTTCTGGGTGTTCCGACACAATGCGCTGCATATGCTCTTCGATAAAACGTGCTTCGCGGTCGAAGATATCGATTTCGTCATGCGTCACTTCCCCGTGCACTAGCAACGGCAAGCCGTGTTTTTGCATGGCATCAAAACCGGGGGCCATTTTGCGAACTTCGGTCACACCCGAGTCAGAGTTGGTGGTCGCGCCCGCTGGGTATAGCTTGGCAGCGTAAACACTGCTGGACTCGGCCGCGGCTTTGATCATTTCTGGTGTGGTGTTGTCGGTGAGATAAATCACCATCAACGGATCAATACAACGCTCGGCGGTATTGGCCGCGAGAATACGGCCCTTGTAGGCGTCGGCCTTTTCGACATCCGTAACCGGCGGGGTCAGATTCGGCATCACAATGGCACGCCCAAAATACCGAGATATATCCGTTACCGTAGAACGCAGCGCTGCGCCGTCGCGAAGGTGAACATGCCAATCATCTGGGCGGGCGATTGTAATTTCTGGGGTGATTTCTTGCATGGGCGGCTTCTGTGAATATTGAGAATGTAATAACGCTTATGCGATTTCTGGACATAAAAAACGCCAGCACAGGCTGACGTTTTTAATGAGCTAAACACTCAGGCTTGTTCCTCGTGTTCTCTGGCAAGGCGCGGTGCAGTTTGAAAAGCTTGAGTACATGAGCATTTTCAAACTGTGCCGCAACGCCGCCAGAGGGCGCGAGGGGCGAGCCTAGCTTCCTTTCAGCTTACGACGGTTGGCATGCAATAGCGGCTCGGTGTAACCACTTGGCTGGGTTTCGCCTTCAAATACCAAAGCACAAGCGGCTTGGTAAGCGATGCCGTCACAGCTTGGCGCCATGTTTTGGTAAGCAGGGTCGCCGCTGTTCTGGCGGTCTACTACTTCAGCCATACGCTTGAAGGTTTCTTTCACTTGCTCTTCGGTGCACACGCCGTGTACTAGCCAGTTGCAGATGTGCTGGCTAGAGATACGCAATGTTGCGCGGTCTTCCATTAGGCCTACATCGTCGATGTCTGGCACTTTAGAGCAGCCAACACCCATGTCGATCCAGCGTACAACGTAGCCAAGAATACCTTGAGCGTTGTTGTCTAGTTCTTGCTGAATGGTGTCAGCGTCTAGGGTTGATGCGTCGGTTAGCGGAATAGCTAGGATGTCGTCTACGCTAGCTTGTGCACGTGACTTAAGCTCGTTTTGCACCGCAATCACGTCTACTTGATGGTAGTGCGTGCTGTGCAAGGTAGCACCATTTGGAGACGGAACCCAAGCGGTGTTAGCGCCTGATTTAGGGTGGCCGATTTTGGCTTCTAGCATCGCTGCCATTTCGTCTGGCATGGCCCACATGCCTTTACCAATTTGGGCTTTACCTTGTAGGCCACAAGCCAAACCGATATCAACGTTTTGATCTTCGTAGGCGCCAATCCATGCTTGGCTCTTCATTTGTGTTTTAGGCACAAATGGGCCAGCTAGCATTGAAGTGTGGATTTCATCACCGGTGCGATCTAGGAAGCCGGTGTTAATAAACACAACACGCTCTTTAGCAGCGTGGATGCAGTTTTTCAGGTTAACGGTGGTGCGACGCTCTTCGTCCATGATGCCCACTTTTAGGGTGTGGCGATCTAGGCCTAGCTCGTCTTCTACGCGAGCAAATAGCTCGTCAGCAAACGCCACTTCTTCTGAACCGTGCATTTTTGGCTTAACGATGTAAACCGAACCGGTGCGGCTGTTGCGCTTGGCGTCTTTGGCTTCTTGCTCGCCTTTCAGGTCGTGAATCGCGATCAGTGAAGTCACCATGCCATCCATAATGCCTTCTGGCGCTTCGCTGCCGTCTGGTAGCAGGATGGCTGGGTTAGTCATTAGGTGACCAACGTTACGTACAAACAACAGGCTGCGACCGTGTAGGCGTAGCTCATCGCCATTAGGCGCGGTGTAGAAACGGTCAGCATTTAGCTCACGCGTCATCATCTTGCCGCCTTTGGCAAAGCTTTCTTGCAGGTTGCCCTGCATTAGGCCTAACCAGTTGGTGTAAACCTCAACTTTGTCTTCGGCGTCTACCGCGGCGACTGAATCTTCGCAGTCCATAATGGTGGTCACGGCGGCTTCAACCAATAGGTCTTTAACGCCAGCGGCGTCGGTTTTACCGATTGGGCTGTCTGCATCAATCTGAATTTCGATGTGCAGGTTGTTGTTTTTCAGCAACACAGCAACAGGTGCAGATGCATCGCCTTGGAAACCCACAAACTTTTCAGGCTGTGCCAAGCCGGTGGTTTCGCCGTTGCTTAGGGTGACGCTTAGCGCGCCATCAACTACGGTGTAGGCGGTTGAGTCTGCATGGCTACCAGTAGCTAGCGGTGCAGCTTGATCTAGGTGGTTACGAGCGAAGGCAATTACCTTAGCGCCACGTACTGGGTTGTAGCCGCCAGCGCGCTCAGCGCCGCCGTCTTCAGAGATTGCATCGGTGCCGTAAAGCGCGTCGTATAGGCTGCCCCAACGTGCATTGGCCGCGTTTAGCGCGAAACGTGCGTTTTTAACCGGTACTACTAGCTGCGGGCCAGGCTGGGTCGCAATTTCGCTGTCTACATTCTCAGTGGTAACAGAGAAGTCAGCCACTTCAGGCTCTAGGTAACCGATTTCGGTTAAGAAGGCTTTGTACTCAGCCGCGTTGTGCGCTTGGCCAGCACGCTCTTTGTGGTATGCGTCGATTTGGGTTTGAAGGTCATCACGCTTGGCAAGCAAGGCCTTGTTCTTAGGCGCCAAGTCCACAAGCACAGACTCCATAGATGCCCAGAAAGCCGCTGGCTCGATACCAGTGCCGGGACAAATATTGTTGTCTACCAGTGATTTAAGCTCGTCGGCTACTTGTAGGCCGCCTACCTGAACATAGTTCGTCATGAGATTCCTTAAAACTATTACAAAGTATTTTGTGAAGTGCTGGGAACAAGCCTTAGCGGCTGGCTCAGCACGAAAGAGCAAATTCTATCAAATTCGGGGGCAAATTTAGGCGCTAATGATGGCGCCCAACAGGCGCCGGTACGCTAACGTTTAGACGTTAAAGCGGAAGTGAACAACATCACCCTCTTGCATGATGTAGTCCTTACCTTCTAAGCGCCATTTACCGGCGTCTTTGGCGCCCGCTTCGCCGTTATTATCAACGTAGTCT
>JAPPPA010000025.1 GCA_028817755.1 Gammaproteobacteria bacterium
CCCAACAGAACACTGATTTCGTTGCTGTGAACGTTTTAGACGACGTACCTGCAGAAAAGTCACTTGAAGATAAAGGTTATGGCCATCTGCGCTTGCTAGAAGGCGACGCTGAGCTTGCTAAGCAATACGGCGTACGCGCTTTGCCTTGGGCCGTAGTAGTAGACGCCAACGGCGTTGTGGTTAGCAGCAAGCCTGCTATTGGTACTCAGCAAGGTATTGCGAGCCAAATCAGCAGCACCTTAGCCGTGAGCCAGTCGCTAGCTTTTGCACAGTAAGAAAGGACAAAACCACACCAAATCAGCGGCACCGCTGGGGGATTACTTAACGGTTAAACGAAGACGCGCGGGGGCGCAGCTAAGGATGGCACTTTGTAAAACTTGTTAAGCACATGGACGCAATACGTAAGTATTGCTTGGGGCAAGGAGCCCAGAGCGCCAGTCTTCGGACTGGCGCTTTTTTATTTATGGCTTAGGCGCTATTCAATAGGTAACGATCGCTGCGTGGGATTAGGCGGCACATAAGAAACCAAGGTGTAACCAGAGTCTGGCAGCCAACGTACTTCGTCGCCCGCAAAACGTACATTCCCATCGGCACTCACTAACGCAAGCTGAATAGCCTCTTCTGGTAATTTCTTCACCGCATCCAGGTAAGTAAACTCGTCAGTTAAGCGTGTTTTCTGAAACTGCCAACCGCGAATATGGCATTCCCATAGCTCTTCAAACTGCGTCGCACCTTTAAAAGCAGGCAAGCCACGACGCGTATCTGATACGGCCTGAGGGTCATCATCACCCGCCAACATCGGCAGTTGGAAAACCTTATGAGGCCCCAAGTCTGGACTAAAGGCATTACAAGCCAGCGCGTTGTAAGCATCGTTACTGGTTGAGGCGAGTAACATCTCTACGCCTTCCAGCTCTAGCTCTTCCTCTGCTTTTTCCGACAAGACCTCGCCATACCACGTTTCTAAACCACGCTCACGCGCCGCACGTAGGCGGTGCCAAGCGTTATCCGCAAGCAATACGCTTACGCCTAAGGCCTTCAGCGTAGATGCCAGTTCCACTGACCAAGGCGATGAACCTGCAATCAATAAAGTACCTGCGCTGCTGCGCTTCAAACCAAGCTTGGTAGCCACCCAACCTAGCGACAGGCCATGCAAGGTAACAGTAGAAAAAATCAGTACAAAAACCAGCGGCACCAGCAATTCAGCATCAGCGTACCCCGCCTCAACCATAGGCAAAGAAAAGGCGCCGGCCGAAGCCGCAGCGACCACACCACGAGGCGCAATCCAGCCAATAAATACTCGCTCTTGCCAGTCCAAGCCGCTGCCGATAGTAGCCAACCAAACCGCCAATGGGCGTACAACAAACACCAACACAGCAACCAACGCCACCAAACGCCAGCTCAACTCACCTAGTACAGAGAAGTGCAATCCTGCGGTTAATACAACAAACAGGAACGACACCATCATGATGGTGATGTATTCCTTGAAGCGCCGCATTTCCCCAATACTACGCAGCTTCATATTGCCCATCACAACCCCAGCCAGCGTCGCCGCCATCAGCCCAGACTCATGCTGCACGATGTCAGATAAGGCATAAATCACCGACACTACGGCAACCGCGGCGGGTGCTTTCAAATACTCCGGCACCCAGTTGCGTTCAAAAGACACCCCCAGCAACCAACCGATACCACCGCCTAAGGAAACGGCCACCGATAGCGCCAGAATAAGGTCGACCAGTACTTGGGAAAACGGGGCGGAACCACCGCCAAACACGAAGTACTGATAGACAAATACAGCCAGTAGCACACCAATGGGATCATTCACGATGCCTTCCCATTTCAGCATGCTGGCGACTTTTCGTTTTAGATGCGCATGACGCAGTAGCGGCATAATCACCGTTGGCCCCGTCACCACGATAATCGCACCAAACAACAACGCCGTTGGCAGTGACAAACCACCAATAAAATAAGATGCCGCGCTACCAAGAACCCAAGCGACCGCAACCCCGACAAAGATTAGCCGCCTAACGCCAGTACCGGCCTCTTTAAGCTCATGCAGACGAAGGTTTAAACCACCTTCAAACAAAATCAGGGCAACAAACCAAGCTACGATCTCACGTAGCCCATCACCGAAATGCACCTCGGGCTGTACCAAGCCAGATACCGGCCCAAGCAAAATTCCAACCACAGAAAGCAAAACAATGGCCGGCACCTGAAAACGCCAGGCTAACCACTGCGCCGCAGCACCAGCAAACACTACCAGCGCCAAAACCAACTTTAAGGATTCGATCATGCGAGCCCAATTCAGAATTAATAGGCTCGCAAAATAACACTAGCCGACACGAAAATGCATCATTGACAAACAAGTATTTATACTGCGGTCATGAACAACAGCAACACGCTTCTACGCGGCATTACCGTACTCGACCTGACCCGCTTACTACCCGGCCCTTATTGCACCCAGCAACTCGCCCAGCTAGGCGCCACCGTCATCAAAATTGAAGATCCAAACGGCGGCGACTATGCCCGTAGTTTGGCACCCGAATTATTTGAAGTCGTTAATCGCGGCAAACAGTCCGTGACGCTCGACCTCCGCGCTGCCAAAGATGTGCAACGTTTCAAAGCCATGGTGAAGGCCGCCGATGTTGTGGTCGAATCATTTAGGCCCGGCGTAATGACAAAGCTCGGTTGCGACTACAGCACACTAAGCGCCATCAACCCACAAATGGTTTATGCCGCCATTACCGGCTATGGGCAAGACGGCCCTTACAAAGATCGCGCTGGCCACGACATGAACTACCTCGCCACCGCTGGCGTGTTAGAACAAATTGGCAACGCTGGTCACGCGCCCGCATTAAGCAATGTACAGATAGCCGATCTAGCTGGCGGCGCCATGAATGCCGCCATTGGTATTCTCGCCGCCGTGATTGGCGCACAGAAATCTGGCCAAGGTGAATTCGTCGACATAAGCATGACGGACGGCGCTCTAGCCATGAATACCGTCGCCCTTGCCGCCATTAACAAAACTGGCCAAAGCCCGGCACGGGGCGACGACATGTTAAGCGGCTCCTTACCCAACTACCGCGTATACAAATGCCGCGATGGCAGGTACTTAGCGGTCGGCGCACTAGAACCACAGTTCTTTATTCGCGTTCTTAACGGTGTTTGGGATAGCGTGCCAACACCGCTTCAAGCTAGCGTAAGCAAGCTTTTAGCCTTGCGCGCCAAACCAAAAAAACGCAACGCTGCTGACACAAGCGCAAAGCCCAAAAACAGCGGTCAGCAGCTTGCTAAAATTAATGCGGTTTTAAATGACCCGGTTAAAGGCAAACTCATACTCAAGCCAATTCATTGGGCACTAGCTGCGGCTTTTAAAACCAAAACGCGAGATCAATGGGATCAGTGGTTCGCCGAGAAAGACGCCTGTGTCTCCGCCATACTCACGCCCGCAGAAGCTTTAGAACATCCACTGTTTGTCGCCAGAGAGATGGTCTTTACAGAAGGCAGCAAGCGATTTTTTAGCAACCCAATCAAATTCCAGCAAGCAGCGCCAACATTAGCCGCGAGCCCAGAGTTAGGCGCCGACAACGACATACCCTAAAGCAATGGCATACTAAGCTGCTGCGCAGCCACGAATAAGAAAGGAGCCCAGTATGAAAACCATGAACGTACTCGATGCCAGCTGGCTATTTGTAGAGTCTCCGGAAGCGCCAATGCAAGTGGCGCAGCTGATGATTTTGTCGCTGCCTGAAAACGCGGAAGAGAACTTCCTCAGCAATATGGTGCAGCAGTTCCGCAAGTCTCGCGAATACTACGCGCCGTGGAACCTAAAACTGCGTAATCCTAAACTCGGCGCGATGGTGCCTGTGTGGGTAGAAGACAACGATATCGATCTTGATTATCACTTTCGCCACTCCGCGTTACCTAAACCAGGCGGCGAACGTGAACTCGGTATATTGGTCTCCCGCTTGCATAGCCACCCGCTCGACTTCAATCGCCCGCTATGGGAAATGCATGTTATTGAAGGATTAGAGAACAACCGCTTCGCGCTATACACCAAATTCCACCACTCGCTTATCGACGGCGTTAGCGGCGTACGCATGATCGAACGACTCATGAGCACCGGCCCCACCGACCGCTCACGGCCGCCAGCATGGTCGATGAAGCCGGAGAAAAAGACCAAAAAAGTAAAAGCGCAAGAAGCCGCCAACCGTGAAGCCCCAACTGCGGAAAATGCACTAAAAGACATCTTGGGTGACGTCAGCGGCAACGTAAAAGGCAGCATCGGCACCCTACGAGAATTACGCCGCGCGTTTCAGCGCCTGCTCGGCGCCCGCGCCAGTGGCGTTTCTGCCCTTAAAGGTCCATTCGACTGTCCTAAAACCATTTTGAATGGCCGCATTGGCCAAGCTCGCCGTTTTGCTACCCAGCAGTACGACTTAAACCAAATGAAGGCCATCGCCAAAGCCGCCGACTGCAGTTTGAACGATGTTGTATTAGCTATTAGCGCCACCGCCCTGCGCCGCTTCTTGATCGACGTAAACGGCCTACCAAGCAAACCGCTCACCGCGGGTTTGCCGGTTAATATTCGCACTAAAGACGATCAAGGCACCGGCAATGCCATCAGCTTTATTATGGCCAGCTTAGCGACGGACATAGCTGATCCAAAAATGCGTTTGGAAGCGATTAAAAACTCGACTCATAGCGCCAAAGAGCATTTACAAGAGCTGCCCAAAGAAGCCCTAATGCAATACACCGCCATGATTATGGCGCCGTTTATGATGCAACTAGTTTATGGCATGGGCGGGCGCATGAAATCGGTGTTTAACCTCACCATTTCAAACATACCGGGCCCGAAAGAAACGCTGTACTACCATGGCGCCAAACTCGAAGCGAGCTTCCCTATCTCGCTTATTCCTCACGGCCAAGCCTTAAACATTACCTGCCTGTCTTACGCCGACACGCTTAACTTTGGCTTTACTGGCGACCGCGACTCATTACCGAGCATGCAGAATATTGCCGTATACACCGGTGAAGCTCTTACAGAGCTCGCCGAGATATACCTGTAAACCTATCGCCTAAAACCAACGGGCAATAAAAAAGGCTTTCAGCCGTGACTGAAAGCCTTTCTTATTTAATCGTGTAACAGACTTATTCCACGGTTACAGATTTAGCCAAGTTTCTCGGCTGATCCACATCCGTGCCTTTTAATACTGCTACGTGATACGACAGCAACTGCAATGGCACGGTATACACAATCGGCTCCATAAACTCGTCTGCATGTGGCACCGGAATAACCGTGACACGTTCGCTGCTCGTCATGCCTGCTTTTGCATCAGCAAACACAATCAACTCACCGCCGCGCGCACGTACTTCTTCTAGATTCGATTTCAACTTTTCGAGTAGCTCGTTATTAGGCGCAACGGCTACAACGGGCATGTCCTCGTCCACTAACGCTAACGGGCCATGCTTAAGCTCACCCGCTGCATACGCTTCGGCGTGAATGTAAGAGATCTCTTTCAGCTTCAGCGCGCCTTCCATTGCCACGGGATAAAGCGGCCCACGGCCCAAGAACAAGGCGTGATGTTTATCGGCAAACTTTTCCGCCAATTGCTTAATTGGCGCATCTAGCTCCATGCATTGCTCAACCACACTCGCGACCTGGCGTAACTGTGCAACCACGTCTTCATTCGGTTCGCCGTGCAGCGCTTTTTGCAACGCTGTAGCCAATACAAGCAACGCCGATAGCTGTGTTGTAAATGCCTTGGTTGATGCCACACCAATTTCTGGACCGGCATGAGTCATCAATGCATGATCAGATTCACGCACCAAAGAACTATCGGGCACGTTGCATACAGTCACACTGCCCACATAGCCCAGACCTTTTGCCATACGCAAGGCGGCCAAGGTATCGGCTGTTTCACCAGACTGGGAAATACTGACAAATAAGCGGCCGTCTAATACCACCGGCTGGCGATAACGGTACTCACTAGCAATTTCAACCACGCATGGCACACGTGCCAGCTGTTCAATCCAATAGCGAGCGATTAAGCCTGCGTGATAACTGGTGCCGCAAGAAATAATGTGAACACCTTTAACCTGCTTAAACAGACCGTCGGCTCCAGCGCCTAATAAATCTTCAGCCACATGATCAGGCTCTAAGCGACCAGCCAACGTCGCACGCAAGGCAACTGGCTGCTCATAAATCTCTTTCATCATGTAATGGCGGAATTCGCCTTTATCCGTCGCAGACGCCTTTAATGTCGACTCCACTACTGGGCGCTTATGCGGATGGCCTGCACGATCATAAATATCGACGCCATCACGACGCACCTCAGCCACATCGCCTTCTTCTAAATAGATAAAGCGGTTAGTGACGGGTAATAAAGGCGTGCTATCTGAGGCAATAAAGTTCTCGCCAATGCCAACACCCACTACCAGCGGGCTACCACTACGGGCGGCGATTAATCGGTCTGGCTCATCTGCCGCAATCACGCCTAATGCATAGGCGCCATCAAGATGATCTAATGCTTCCATCACCGCTTGGAACAAGTCACGGCCTTCACTCCGCAACTTGGCAATCAAATGTACGATGACTTCGGTATCGGTGTCAGACTCGAAGAAGTAGCCTTCTTTCTCTAACTCTTCGCGGAGCGGCTGGTGATTTTCGATAATACCGTTATGCACAATCGCTAAATCTTTGCCCGACATATGCGGGTGTGCATTACGTTCTGCTGGCTCGCCATGGGTAGCCCAGCGCGTGTGCGCAATACCGACATTGCCTGCAACCGGCGTCGCTTCAATAACCGCTTCAAGCTCCGCTACTTTGCCAACCGCACGGCGGCGTTCCACTGTTTGTTGGTTGGTCAGAAGCGCCACACCGGCCGAATCATAACCACGGTATTCAAGCCGCTTTAGGCCTTCTACCAAAATGTCTTGTACGTCGCGTTTAGCAATCGCGCCAACAATGCCACACATATAAACCCTTTTCTCTGAGGTACTGGCTACATATCAACCCAGTTTATCACCGCCACTCGATTTGGCTCACTGCTATTTTTGTTCGCAAATGATAATGATTTGCATTTAGATTCTATTTCTGGATAATGCCCATCATTGTTTTTCGCGGCGCAAACTCCAACACCCCATGGAGCCGAGCCTCAGCCGCACCACCTATGGAGTGAATTACGTGAAAGCACGTTTACTATCCGCTGCAGCACTAGTCGCAGCATCTACCACCGCCGCAGCTGGCGGTGCTGGCGAAGCCCCAACCAACGCCGAGCTATACGAAATTATTCAGGCTCAACAAAGCCAAATTGAAGATCTACAAGGCCAGCCAACTGGCGGCTTTGGCAATCGCACCTCTATTGGCGGTTACGGCGAATTGCATTACAACAACATCAAAGACGGTGACGACGAAATCGACTTCCACCGCTTTGTGTTGTTTATCAACCACGAGTTTAACGACCGCATTCGACTATTTACCGAACTTGAGCTTGAGCACGCCCTAGCTGGCGACGGCGCAGAAGGTGAAGTAGAACTTGAGCAGGCCTACATTGAATTCGACCTAAACGACAAACTACAAGCGAAAGGTGGTTTGTTCCTAGTGCCTGTGGGTATCCTTAACGAGACTCACGAGCCACCTACATTTTACGGCGTAGAACGTAACAACGTAGAAAGCCGCATTATTCCTTCTACTTGGTGGGAAGCCGGTGCTGCACTTAACGGCCGTAACGACGACGGCTTGAGCTGGGACGTAGCGCTACACAGTGGCCTTGAACTAGAAGCAACCGATTCAAGCATCCGTAGCGGTCGCCAAAAAGTAGCTGAAGCGATTGGCAAC
This sequence comes from Gammaproteobacteria bacterium, assembly GCA_028817755.1. GTDB lineage: Bacteria > Pseudomonadota > Gammaproteobacteria > JAPPPA01 > JAPPPA01 > JAPPPA01. The sequence goes on from JAPPPA010000025.1 coordinate 7,838, forward strand.
GATCCTGCTGTAACCGGTCGCCTACGCTACACCGGTGTAGCTGGTCTAGACCTAGCCGCAACGGTTCAATACCAAAGCGACATCACTCAAAGCCGCGAAACCGAAGAAGCTAGCGCAACCTTGCTGCAAGCCCACGCTATTTACCAAACTGGCGGCACCAAGCTAACCGCGTTCTACGCTACTTGGGACATCGATAACGCTGCATTCGAAACGGAAGGTTCTGATGAGCAAACTGGTTACTACCTTGAAGCTTCACAAAAGGTAAGCGAGCAAGTAGGTGTGTTTGTACGTCACGAAAACTGGGATAACCGCGCAGGCAATGCGACCGACACGGAGAACGACCAACAAACTCTCGGTGTTAACTACTGGCCACATGAGAACGTAGTTATTAAAGCTGATATCTTCAATCGTGAAGAAACCGGCGGCACTACTGAAACTGAAGGCTTCAACCTAGGTATTGGCTACCAGTTCTAATACGTGAAGAACGCTTTTCTAAATAGAGTAAGGCAGCCAATCTTGGCTGTACTCTCAGAGCACATTAGCCTGCCAGCTTTGCTGGCAGGCTTTTTCTGTTTAGTTGGCATGGCCTCTCATAGCCACGCTGAACAGTACATGTCGGAGCAAGAGTTCCTTGCAAAACACTTTTCTTCAACGCCCGCCACGAAAGCACTTTGGATTACCGGCGACCTTAAAACGCTGACGTCTAATGTGCTCCAACACCCACCTCAAAAGCTAAGACAACGCTACTGGCAGGACCAGCAGCGCAGCCTTTGGGTGATGGAAGAAATCGGCAAAGAAAAACCGATTACCGTAGGCATTGTGGTGAATGACGGCGCACTCGAAGAAGTCAAAGTACTGGCTTATAGAGAGTCTCGCGGCTGGGAGGTGAAGTACCCTTTCTTTACCGAGCAATTTGATGCCGCTCAACTCAGCACAGAAAAGAACCCAACACAGCTAGACAAAAACATCGACAATATTACCGGTGCCACGCTCTCGGTAAGAGCCGTCACTAAGCTCGCACGCCTAGCGCTGCTTTATCACCAACACATTACTAAAGACACTCAATAACCGCCGTTCTCACCATCATTTGCGATGACACGTAGCCACCCTAACAACGCCGTACAGAAACGCCAACGCCGAGCGCGCTTGCTGCACTCTATCTACACATGGCACCGTTGGTTGGGCTTAAGCGTTTTACTTTGGGTATTGGTCTTTTCAATTAGCGGCTTACTCATCGAAGCCTCGCCCGCTTTACAGCTAGACAGGAAGCACATCCGCAGTGCCTTGTTGTTAGACCGCTATGGCATTAGTCAGCCCACTGCAACTAGCCACTGGACAGCCGAGTCACTGCAGCTAGACATCTGGGATCAGGGCGCGAGTATCGACGGCCAATGGCTTAACCCATCGCCAGAAAACGTAGTCGGCATTACCAATAAGCTCGGCTTAATCGTTATAGCCAGCACAAATCAATTAACGCTTTTCAGCTTGGATGGCGAATTAGTCGATACCCTGCCTAGCCCGAATGGCAAAGTAGAAAAGCTTGGCAAACAAACTGACGGCAGCTTAGTAGTACAAGCCGACGGCGAGCTATACACCGCCGATGACGAACTGCTTAACTGGCAGCGCAACGATAGTGGCGATATCCAATGGAGCCGCCAAGCCCCCGCCAACAGCGTGCAAGCACCGCGCCCTGCGCCCTTGCATGACATCAGCTATGAACGCCTCTTGCTCGACATTCATAGTGGCGCACTCTTTGGACCTGTTGGGCGCTGGCTATCACGCCTCGCGGCCGTCGTTATGATCTTGCTAGCGGTTTCCGGTTTTTACACCTGGTTTACCCGCTTCGCGCGCCGCCCTCATTAAGGCCCTAGTTAAACTAACGCTGACGTCTACGCGAAGGGTGGCGATTGCCGCCTTTTTTGTCTTTCCGCTTTAGGTAATACGGCGTTACCCCATCTGGGAACAAAACCGGCGCTAATTCTTGTAAGGCTTTGAAATATACATCGCGCTTAAAGAACACGACCTGACGCAGCGGCTCCCAAGGTTCCACCCACTTCCAATCATCAAACTCTGGCTTGTCGGTAGTATCAAAGCGAACATGCTCCTCGCCTTCGCGAGAAAGCACGAGCAAAAACCAAATCTGCTTTTGCCCAATTACCTTGGGAAAACTATTACGACGAATAAACCGTTGCGGCAAATCGTAATGTAACCAGCTTTTTGTCGAACCAATCAGCTTTACATGCTGCGGCTCTAAACCAACCTCTTCACGCAATTCGCGGTACATGGCCTCTTCAGGGGTTTCGCCGTCATCTAATCCGCCTTGCGGAAACTGCCAGGAATCCTGCCCTGCACGGCGCGCCCAAAATAAGCGGCCTTGGCCATTGGTGAGGATGATACCGACGTTGGCTCGGTAGCCTTTATCGTCAATCATCAAAATAACTCAAAATTTTTTACTGCCAGCGATTGTTTCATATTTACGGCCGCCAACAAAACTGCCACGATGAACATCTGACTTTCTTGGGCAACGACATAAACAATTCGGCATGAAATTAGCGATCTTTGACTTAGATAACACGCTACTAAATGGGGACAGCGACTTTCTTTGGGGTGAGTTTATTTGCGAGCAAGGGCTGGTAGATAAGCACGAGTACCACGAAAAAAACCGGCACTTTCATCAACAGTACATGGACGGCGAACTAAACATTACCGAGTTCGTAGAATTTGTATTGGCCCCTATGGCAGGTAAAACGGTAGAAGAGATGACGGCCGTGCATGAAAAATTCATGCAGGCCAAAATCAAATACATCATGACGCGCCAAGCGCGCAAATTGATCGCCCAGCACCAAGATGTAGGCCACACTACTCTCATCATTACCGCCACCAACGAATTCATTACACGGCCGATCGCCACGGCCTACGGGATCGACAACTTATTGGCGACACCTGCTGAAGTTAAAAATGGCAAATTTACCGGCAACTCACCCGGTACACCTTGCTTTCAAAACGGCAAGATTGAGCGTTTAGAGGCATGGCTAAAAGAGAACGACTATGAGCCAGAGGAAACATGGTTCTATTCAGACTCTCGTAACGACATCCCGCTATTAGAGCAAGTGGACAACCCCATTGCGGTTGACCCAGACGATGCGCTGTTTGACCACGCCGAACTACTGGGCTGGGAAGTGCTTTGGCTACACAAGCCGCGCCCTAATGAGCATGATGGCGAAGAGGACGAGCTTTACTAGCAAGTAAGCGTCATAAAAAAGCCGGCCAATTGCCGGCTTTTTATGCGTCAACGAAACTGACGCTAACCCGCGCCACGCGCGTTGTAATAAGCGCGTTCTGAAACGTCATGCCAAGCAATGACGTTATCGCGGAAGTTGCGATACGAGTCATACACCTTCTGCGTTAACGGATCCGCAGCAGCCACTTCAGCTACCACCTCATCCGAAGTCTGGCGCAGCGACGCCAACACGTCTTCAGGGAAGCGGCGCACATCGACTTTGTGTTTAGTGACTAAGGTATTCAGCGCCTGATTATTATTGGCAGTGTATTCCGCCAACATACGGTTACTCACGGCTTGAGTGGCCGCACTCACAATCGCTTGTAAATCTTTGGGCAATGCATTCCAAGCATCTTTATTCACCATACACTCAAGCACTGGGCCCGGCTCATGCCAACCTGGGTAGTAATAGTGCTTGGCCGCTTTATACAAACCAAAGGCCAAGTCGTTATACGGCCCCACCCATTCAGTCGCATCAATCGCGCCAGACTGCAATGAGGTGAACAACTCAGCGCCCGGCAAGCTAACCGGTGTACCACCAAGGCGTTTAAGCACTTCGCCACCCAAACCCGGAATACGCATTTTTAGACCTTTCAGGTCTGCCACCGAGTTAATTTCTTTATTGAACCACCCGCCCATCTGCACGCCGGTATTGCCAGCATCAAACGGCACAAGGTTAAAGCGGTCATACACTTCCTGCCATAACGCCATGCCACCACCAAAATGCAGCCAAGAATGCATTTCAATCGCTGTTAGGCCAAAAGGCACCGCGGTGAAGAACTGCGTCGCGGGTGACTTACCTTTCCAATAATAAGCACCGGAATGGCCCATTTCTGCCGTGCCACGTGACACCGCATCAAATACTTCCAAAGGCGGGACTAACTCACCACCACCGTAAACCTTTACGGTTAAACGACCATCGGACATTTCTGTAATGGCCTTGGCTAACCAAGCAGCGCCTGTCCCCAACCCAGGAAAGTTACGTGGCCAAGACGTGACCATCTTCCACTTGATTTTCTTGCCTGCCGCTGTCGCAATTGCCGGTGCACTTGCCGCACCTACCGCCGCTGCCGTAGCGCCAGCTTTCCCTAAAAACTCTCTTCTATCCATATCGCTCTTATGCTCTATTTCTTGGTGGGAACTATCTGTCTTACCAGCTCCAACTTCGAGGCTAATAGTACAACCTTCGCTTACCTAATTACGCAAATAGTTAGCCGCATCACAACATTTAGCTATCGCTATTAAAGATTGGCGAACAAGCCACTTTTTACTATGCCGATTTCCTCAAAACCAAGGGCAAGCTAACACTCCTAGTTAATAAATCGACCGCTTATCGGGCCGTTTATCCTGAAAAGTAACGTTTATCCCGAAAAATACTACCGACTATCGCATCGAGATAGCCTTATTAAACGGATTATTAATACTTAATTCGTGCCAGACGGGGGTCCGGCGTAAACGAAAAATCTACACGGGGTACAAAATCATGCGTTATTCAAACGTTTGGGGTTCACTTGTTCTTGGCTCAACGCTGGCGATCACAGGATGTGGTGGCGAGAGTCCACATATCGGTTCATCAGTTAACGTAGGTGACGTCACCGGCAACCTGCCTGATGTAAACCTACCTATTAGCGTCCCAGATCCAAGTGCAGCCGTAGCCCAAATTACCGGCCTACTCAATACCATTGCTGGCATGCTGGCTGACTTAGAAGCCATTGAAGGCACCAATTTAAACGGTGCCGTTTCAGAGCTAGTTAACGCGCTAAACGGCGCACAACAAACGCTGGGCGAGGCGCTAAATCAAGCGCTAGCAGGTGACAACACCGCCGCCAATAGCGAAGTTTCAGACACTCTTTTAAATCTATTTAGCGGCGACCTTAAAGACGCCGTTAACCAGCTAAGTGCGGCATTTTTGGCGCAATTTCCTGCCGCTAACGACCCATTCGCTAGCATCGTAGGCAACCTAGACATTGCTGCAGCAGCATTTGGCGGCAGCGGTGAAATTTCACCGGCACTGCTTGATAACGCCGTTGGCGTACTGCAACCATTATTGACCTCTGTAGGTCTCGGTGTAGAAACCATCGAGCTACTTAGCATGGCCGAGGCTCTACAAACTGGCCTAGATGACATTGCAGGCCGTCCAGACTTAGTACCGGGCGTAGTGCCACACCCACTTAGCAGCCTGTCTCCTACACTTACAGCGCTACAAACAGCTGTACAGTCAGGCGACCTACAAACTGCTCTGGGCGAGGCACAAACACTTGTACCGCTAGCAGGCCTTCCAAGCCTATTGACCGAGCTAGGTTTGTTATCAAATCCTCTCAGCGGTCTACTACCTGATATCACTAACGCTTCTAGCAGCGATCTTAACGACCCAGCCAACCGTGCTGACGTTATTGAGCTACTAGCAGACGTTGTCGGCACCGTTAATGAAATCCTATTGGGTCTTATTCCACACAGTGTTGATCCAACCTTCGATCCACTGGTAGGCGCGATCATTGCGATTACCAACTTGTTAGATAACGTTGGCGGCAACCCAGAAGGTACCAGCGTGGCAGAAGCACTCGTAGGCAACCTAGATGGTGAACAAACATCAACTGCACTCGCTAACTCACTACGTGATCTATTTAACGACCTGTTCACTGGCGTATTCCCAGTCACAGAGATCACCAATGACGTAGCACTAGCACTAGGTGACACCACTACTGCTGCAGCTGACATCACCGAAGAAGGTCTAGCAGGACTACTCACACCACTAACCGACGTACTAGCACCAATGATTGCGTGCCTAGACAACGTTGAGCCAGTAGGTAGTGCGGTAGACAGCTTACTAGGCCTTGGTGACGGCAGCTGCTTCGTCACCGCTCCGTAAAGAGTCTCCTCTCTTCGCGCGACACGCACTTTTATCGCGCAAGTAGTTTTAGCCCCGCCCCTGGCGGGGCTTTTTCTATCTACAAACTGATATATTTCGTAACGCATTAGCCAATGCTTACAAAGACATACCGCTTAGTTTGTCCTTTCGCTCCGATTTTTCGACCAATCGTCAAATTACAAAATATTTAAGCTATTGTTTTCTAAGGAAAATAAAGCAGGGGCATTAAAAAACCCCATGTTTGCCCTTGTGAATGAGTTCATGCCCGAATAGACTATGCCTTAGCGATCGTACGGTAGACCCCACCAAGCGATCGCGTTACTCCAAAGCGGACGTGGCACCCTACACAGATGACCCCCTGTAGCCACGTTACTTCGTTACCCCGCGAATGCTTTGGAGAGCTGTGACCAGGCTCCACTACCCCGGGAGCCAATCCAACGGCCTCCGCCCGACCCCGGCGGGGGCCGTTTTCTTTTGCGGCACAGTACATTCTCGCTTTACAGCCACCTCAGCCCGCTTTACTGTTTTCTCCTGACTCAGGAGACTCCCCATGCCCGCACCGGCACAACCTCATCGTGTCGCCATTATTGGCGGCAACCGCACACCTTTTTGCCGCGCCTATAGCGACTTTGCCGAAGCCGACAATATCGCCCTCTTAACCGCCGCCCTCAGCGGCCTAGTCGAACGCTTCTCCTTACACGGTCAAACCATTGGCGAAGTTCAAGGCGGGGCGGTTTTAAAACACAGCTGGGATTTCAATTTGGCGCGCGAAGCTGTGCTCTCAAGCGGTCTTGCGGCCGAAACCCCAAGCACCGACGTACAAATGGCCTGCGGCACCGGCTTACAAGCCGCGCTTAACTTGGCCGGCAAAATTGCCTGCGGCCAAATTGAAAGCGCCATTGCCTGTGGGGTGGATAGCATTTCCCAACGACCGATTACGATGTCTGACGCGCTCTACCAAGAACTCGTCACGCACGGCCCGAAAACACCCAGTGCGATTGAAATCCTAAACCTACTGCAAAACGACCAAACGCTCGCCGCCGCCAAAGTCCCCGGCGTGGACGAGCGCCGCACCGGCAAGAGCATGGGCCTGCATTGCGAAGAAATGATCGAGCAATGGGGCATTACACGCGCTGAACAAGACCAACTCGCGCAGCAGTCTCACCAAAATCTCGCACAATCGCTTAACGACGGTTTCCATGACGACCTCATCACCGAATGTCTTGGCGCCAACGCCGATAACAATTTACGGCCTGACGTTAGCCTCGAAAAACTCGGCACGCTAAAAACTGTATTCCAAGCCGACGGCAGCGTTACCGCGGGCAATGCCAGTGCATTTACCGATGGCGCCGCCGCTGTGCTGATGGGCACCGAAGCTTGGGCAAAAGAACAAGGCCTTCCTGTACTCGCCTACCTCAGCTTTGGTAAAACCGCCGCAGTACGTTTTGAAGATGGCCATGAAGGCCTGCTACTGGCACCGGCTTACGCGGTCAGCCAAATGCTGCAAGACGCCAACCTCTCATTACAAGACTTCGACTATTACGAAATTCATGAAGCCTTTGCTGGCCAAGTGCTCTGCACATTAAAAGCTTGGGAAGATGAAACCTTCTGCCAACAACGACTGGGCCGCGACACCGCATTAGGGGCCATCGACCGTAGTAAACTCAACGTACACGGCTCTTCCCTCGCCGCCGGACACCCCTTTGCCGCCACTGGCGCAAGAATTGTTCCGGTACTCGCCAAACTGCTAGCCAACAAAGGCCAAGGTCGCGGTTTAATTTCAATCTGTACTGCTGGCGGCATGGGCGTCACAGCCATTTTGGAACGTTAATGCCCAAACTGGCGCGGCTTTACCTATTCATTTGCTCCATCATCATTGGCGCACCGTTAAGCGCTAATGAGTGGCTGACGGAAGCACAGCTATTAGCCAGCCAGGGCAAAGATGCCGCTGCGCTAAGTAGCCTATGGCAAGGCCTAGGGCAGCAAGCTAGCCAGGAACAAGGCCAAGGCTTTTTACTTGCCGCCGAGCTTTGTGCTCGCAACGGCTTAATTGAACTGGCCCGTAGTTATTACCTAAAACGCCTAAGCAACCCACAACCTATCGCCAGCGGCGATCGCTATGCGATTGCACGTTTCTTCGCCGATCAAAAAGAGTGGCAACGCGTAAAGCAGACTCTCGCCGCACATTGGCAATCTTTCCCCGGCCCACTTAAAGCCCAAGCGAGGAACCTGTTGGGCTTAGCCAATTTAACTTTAGGTGCGCCGAGCAACGCCGAGCAGACACTCGGCTTCCCACGCCATCGCAGCCAAGCGTTGCCCTATCGGCGTTACAACCTCGCCATTGCCAAACATCAACAGGGCAAAACCTTCGAGGCGCGAAAACAGCTACAGCAAATCGCTACGCAACCGGTTTACACGGTAGAACAAGCGATTTTTAAAGACCGTTTACACGTGCAGCTCGCACAACACTATTTAAAGTTTGAACAAGGCGGTTTCGCCACACCGCTATTACAAGACATCAAATACCGCAGCCCATACGCAAACAGCGCTTTGCTTATGTTAGGTTGGGCTGCACTCACCCCTGGCGGCGAAACGTCGGCCTGCCAAACACTGGCTGCTTCACAAGGTTGTTGGATTGAAACCGATCAACAAGGTCGAGACATTCAACGCAGCAAAACCTCAATCAGCCAAACGTTTGCTGCCCTACGCCCTAAACCGGGGCAGCGAGTGTCTCGCAAAACACAGGCGCAACTTACGCAAGCGATTAGCAGCTGGGTACTACTGGCAGACAAAACCGAGCCAACCACATCAAGTTTTCAAAACCGTGAGTTACTGGCGCAGCTAGAAGCCAAAGTCTCGCTCGGTTATGCCTTACAAATTAGCGGCCACTTACAAGCCGCACTTACGCGCTACCAACAAGCGTTAACGGCGTTACAGAAGAATGCTAACGCGCCATATTTAGAAAGCCTTCAGCCGTTATTTATCAGCAAGCTGCAAACACTCCGCACCGAGTTTCAGCAGTCAGGCAGCACGCCTAACACGTTAAAAGCAAAAGCCCTCACGGCTATAGATAACGCCCTGGTTTACCGACAAGAAACTCTGGCATTAGAGCAGCAATCTACCCAAGCCGCGTGGCAAAACATCACTACCGAATACCGCAAACAAGCACACCTTGGGCTGGCGAGTTTGCATGAGCAAATGAGCTACCAATAAGCCCCATTAGCAGCCCCTGGGCCGACCCCGCGCCCCATTCCTAATCGTGGTTTTGCTATAGTCCCAACCACTCAAAAATACACATGCAGCGAAACGCACCCCATGGACCAATTCAACGCTTTTATTGCGAGCATTAACGGCCTGCTCTGGCACAACTATGTACTTTTCACCGTGCTTGGCGCGGGCTTGCTTTTCACGCTATGGAGTGGCTTTTCACAATACCGCTCACTTACCCATGGCGTTGCCGTACTCGGTGGTCGTTATAAGCAACCAGACGCCCCCGGCGCACTAAGCCACTTCCAAGCTTTATCGGCTGCACTTTCTGCCACCGTGGGCCTTGGAAATATTGGCGGCGTAGCAATTGCGATTGCACTTGGCGGCCCCGGCGCTGTGTTTTGGATGTGGGTAGTTGGCTTCCTTGGCATGGCATTAAAAATGGCCGAAGTCACACTCGCCATGATCTACCGCAATACCGATGACCCACACAACCCGCACGGCGGCGCTATGTGGGTTATCAAAAAAGCCGCTGAAGAGCGCGGCGGCATGATTGCCTCAGCCGGTAAATTCTTGGGCGGCCTGTTCTGTGTAACCGTATTGGTATTCGCCTTTACCGGCGGCAATATGTTCCAAGCGTGGAATGCAGGCGACATCTCGCGCGAATACTTTGGCGTACCGAACATTGCCACCGGCATTATTCTCGCTGTTGTTGTCGGTGCCGTTATTTTGGGTGGTATTACCCGCATTGGTAAGGTTGCTGGCACCTTGGTACCGGCTATGTGTGGCCTGTACCTACTGGCGGGTATTTACGTACTGATTCTTCACGCAGGCGAAATCCCAGCCACTTTCGGCCTTATTTTTGAGAGCGCATTTAGTCCAACAGAAGCCACTGGCGCTTTCCTTGGCGGCAGCATGGGTTATGCCTTCCTATGGGGTATGAAGCGCGCGCTATTTTCTTCAGAAGCAGGCCTAGGCTCAGCGCCTATGGCGCACGCGGCCGTACAAACCCGCGAGCCAGAGCGCGAAGGCGTGGTTGCCGGTCTTGAGCCCTTTATCGACACCCTCGTGGTATGCACCACTACTGCGCTCGTGATTTTGGTCACCGGCGTATGGAATCGCCCTGCCGAATTAGAACTACAGCAACCGCCAGCCTTTGAACATGTCGCTGGGCAGGAATATCAGCTGCAAGCCGCTGCATTACCGCCAACAACCAAACTCGTGGTTGGCACGCCGGTATTTATGATTGCGCAAGGTGTAGATAACGCCGACACCAACAACAACCTCATTCAGGTGACCGGCAAAGTTGAGGAGCTCACAGAAGGTTTGCTCGCCGCTGTATTCGAACCAATTAACAGCGCCGTAGAACCAACTCTACAAGACGGCAAAATCTGGGCAAATTACGTTGGCGCGACGCTCACCGCGAAAGCCTTTGACAGCGCCGAACAAGGCCTTGGTGAATGGCTGATTACCCTCGCCGTTTGGCTGTTCGCTATTTCCACCATGATTAGCTGGAGCTACTACGGCGAACAAGCCATGGTGTATTTGTTCGGCAGCGGCTCAGTCACTACCTATCGTGTTTTATATTGCCTGTCGGCCGTATTGGCCTGCACCGGCTTTATTACCAGCACCGCCGAGCTAGGCAACTTCTCTGACCTTGGCGCAGGCATGATGCTGGTGGTGAATATTCCGATTACCTTATTGCTCGGTCACAAAGCCATGGGCGCTTATAAACGTTATAACCAACGCCTGAAGGCCGGTGAATTCGAACAGTCATAACTTATGAAAGGCATCTTAATCACCAACCTTGGCACACCCGATGCGCCAACGCCGAAAGCCATTCGTGTCTATCTGAAAGAGTTTCTTTCCGATATTCGCGTGGTAGACGCACCACGCATTATTTGGTTTTTTGTGCTCAAGGTTATTTTGGCCATTCGCCCTGGCCGGGTGGCCGAAGGTTATCGCGCGGTGTGGACGGAGCAAGGCTCACCGCTGCTCAAAATCAGCAAAGACCAACAACAAGCCCTACAAGCCGCGTTTGGCGACACGCCCGTTGCGCTCGGTATGCGCTATGGCAACCCGAGTATTGCCAGCGCGTTAGATGAGTTGGTAGCAAAAGGCTGCGATGACATCACGGTATTGCCGCTTTACCCGCAATACTCAGCCACCACCACGGCTTCAACATTCGACGCCATTGCTGACTGGAGCAAACAGCAACGCAAACTGCCTAGCCTGCGTTTTATCCGTGATTACTACCAATCAGATGCTTGGGTATCGGCACTCGCCAACTCAGTGCGTGAGCATTGGCAAGCACAGGGGCGCGGTGAGAAGTTGCTCATGAGTTTTCACGGCATTCCGCAACGCTATTGCGATTTAGGCGACCCCTATTTACAACAAT
>JAPPPA010000216.1 GCA_028817755.1 Gammaproteobacteria bacterium
TATCCACGCCGTGGACATGGCCGTTGTCGCCAACCAGCTGTGCGGCCATATAACAAATCTTGCCGCCACCAGAACCGAGGTCGAGCACTACGTCGCCTTCCTGCACATAACGGCTGGGGTCGCCACAGCCATAGTCACGCTCAACGATTTCCTGCGGCAGTATTTGCAGTAGGCTTTTGTCGTAATCGACGGGGCAGCATAGGGCTTCTTCGCGTTCTTGGGCGCCGCCGGAATAGCGGCTTAATACGGACTCATCTACTTTCATGGTGCTCTCGTAAAAAAATTAATTAAGCGCGCCGCCGCAAGACGAACCTTGCCCTGCGGTGCAGCCATAGCAGTGACCAGCAACAGCAATTTTGCCGTCTGTTAGGTCGGTGCTCAGTAAATCGGAAATATGGGTTTGTGCCTTAGCGCTAGCTGCTAACGGCATTTTCAGCATTTGGTTAAAGTCGCAGTCGTAGACATAACCCTGCCAATCAATTGAGATGGTGCTGCGGCACATCACGCCCGCGAGGTTGTCGTCGGAGTGCGAGTCAGTCAGCGTTTGCATATAAGGTTCAAATTCGCCTTTACTAACTAAGGTGGAGCCGAAGCGCTGAATAGGCAAATTCGCCAAGGTAAATAGGCGGGTAAATTCGATGTCGAATTGCTCTTTTAGATGCGCTTTGTAATCCGCTTCTAAGGCCATTTGTGGTGGCGGTAGGCTAGGGCCTTGTGGGTTATAGACCAAGCTTAGTTCTAAGCCGCTGCCTTCTATGCCATAACCGAGTGCATTGAGTTGTTGCAGTGATTTAATGCTGTCGCCAAACACGCCTTTGCCGCGTTGGGCGTCTACGTTGTCTTCTAGGTAACAGGGTAGGGAGGCAACAATTTCGACTTGGTTGTCGGCCAAAAACTGCGCCATGTCTTCATAACCTTCTACCTGCAAGATGGTGAGGTTGCAGCGGTCCATAACGTGAACACCGCGTTTGCGGGCTTCGGTTACAAAGTATTTAAATTCCGGGTTCATTTCTGGCGCGCCGCCAGTGAGGTCGAGCGTTTTGATGTTTTGCGCGTCGATGTATTCCAGTAGTTGGTCAACGGTTTCGCGTGTCATCAGCTCAGTGCGCTTTGGGCCTGCGTTTACATGGCAGTGCAAGCACACTTGGTTGCATAAATAACCAAGGTTTACTTGTAGGGTTTCTAGCTTGCCACGCGTGATTGCGGGGAAAGGGTAAGCCGCTAGGCGCGGCATCATGTCGTGCATGTTTATTTCTTACCGAATGGGTTTGTAAACAACGTTAGCAGCCTTTGACTGTCTGGAGCCCGATATTGTTCCAGCCCAATTGTCATTTCATCATGACCAGCGCTGGGCTGGTTGATATAGCTGCCGAAAAGTTTGTCCCAGAGTACTAATAGGTTGCCGTAATTGCTGTTGGTCTCGCTCTCTGTCACCGAGTGGTGCACGCGGTGTACATCGGGAGTGACAACAAACTTTCTAATGAGTGCGTCGGCGGGCATAGCCCAGTTGCTGTGGTTAAACAAGGCAAAACTGCTGAGCAGTACTTCATAAATCAAAACAGCTTCGGCGCTTGCGCCTAAGGCAATCACTACCGCCATTTTGTAGAACATGGAGAGCAGTATTTCTACAGGGTGGAAACGCACACCAGAGCTGGTGTCTAGTTGCAGGTCGCTATGGTGTACGCGATGTAGGCGCCATAGCAGTGGCCATTGATGCATGGCGCGGTGCTGCCAGTAAATGGCGCAGTCCATCAGAATGACGGTGGCAATCACAATAAGTGCTGGCGGTAGGTCGGCAAGCTGCAGCAGTCCCCAATGGTTCTCACTGGCCCAAGCTGCGGCGCCGAGCGCACCCAATGGCACCACTAGCCACAGCAAAAAACTGCCGCCGAGCATGAGCCCAAAGTTGCCGATTAAGCGGGAGCCGGTAGTTTGTTGTGCGCGACGCGGAAAGCCGCTTTGCAATAGCCAGCAGCCAACCAGCACCAAGACAAATATAATGGGCCGCATTTCCGACATTGAATTAAAGGTACTCCCGTGAGTGAACAACATTACCGCGCGCTAGAAAGCATGTATCAAGCGGCACCCACCAATCAATATTACCAACCGAAAATGGTAGTGAGCGAGGGCGCTGCTGAAATTCAGTTTGATGTGAAAGAAGACTTTTTCCACTCTGCGGGCGCGGTACACGGCTCGGTCTATTTCAAGCTATTAGACGATGCCGCGTTCTTTGCTGCTAACTCATTAGAGCCAGACGTATTTGTGCTGACCACTAGTTTCACTACGTATATCACCCGCCCGGTGAATAGCGGTTTTATGCGCGCTGAAGGAAAGGTGGTGAACAAAAACCGTAGCCAGTGGATTGTAGAGTCGGTGGTGTATGACGCCGAAGGCCGCGAGATTGGTCGCGGTAATGGCATTATGGTGCGCAGTAAGGTGCAACTAAAAGACGCGAAGGGTTACGACAGCTAAGCGTTACTGAGTTTATATAAGCATTATGAAATTCGCGGAATTCTACAAACAGGCCGTTAAGGTAAAAGGTGGCGAGGCAGAGCTAAAAGCGCTGTGGCCGCAAACCTTGTCAGCCGATGAGTTGGCTGAAATTGGCGACGACCGCTGGTTATCGCATATGACCAAATGCGTGTTTCGTGCTGGTTTTGTATGGCGTGTGATCGAACAAAAATGGGCCGGTTTTGAAGACGCTTTTTCAGGCTTTAACCCACAAGGAATGGCGCATCTTTCAGATGAGCGCTTAGCCGAAATAGCCCAAGATGAACGCATTGTGCGTAATGCACAAAAGGTTAATACCGTGCGCGATAACGCCATCTTTGTATTAGATATTGCTGCCGAGCATGGCAGTTTTGGTGAGTTTATCGCGCACTGGCCGAGTGACGATATTGTGGGTTTGTGGGCTTTGTTTAAAAAGCGCGGCAAGCGTTTGGGTGGCAATACCGGCGCTATGATTCTGCGCGGCATGGGTAAAGACACCTTTGTACTCAGCAGTGATGTTTGCGCAGCACTACAGAAAGCCGAGGTAATCTCGCGCCCTAACCCCAGCAGCCAAACTGAAATGAAAGCCATTCAAGCTGCATTTAATCAGTGGCAACAAGAATCTGGCCTTAAGCTGTGCGAGATTAGCCGCACACTCGCGGCGAGTATTGGCTAATAAACGTGTCATTGCGAGCGCCAGCGAAGCAATCTCTGGAGCGGTGTATGTTGCTTGGCGGAGGTTGCTGCGTCGCAGTCGCTCCTTGCAATTACATAGGGTATTAGATGGTGCCGAAAAATGGCTAAAGGCTCATATTACGTTTACATCATGACCAATAAACCTAACGGCACGTTGTATGTTGGCGTTACCAACGATATTGAGCGACGAGTTTGGGAACATCGAAATGGCTTGGGTTCAAAGTTCGTTAAGCGTTACGGCTTGCATCGTTTAGTATGTGTTGAAGAAACGAACGGCGCAGTTGCTGCAATTGAGCGAGAGAAACAGCTAAAAGCTGGTTCGCGGGCGAAGAAGGTGGCATTGATTGAATCGCTAAACCCCGGCTGGGCAGAGCTTTTGCCGAGGTGATGGTGATTGCTTCGCTAGCGCTCGCAATGACACCGAATTGATAGGCAGTATTGCTCTATGACACTTTCCCCCGTAATCAGCACCCCAGAATTCTGGGTTCTGCTCGGTTTTATTCTGTTTTCTTTCGTGACCCAAACCACGATTGGTTTTGGTGGCGTAGTGATTGCGCTGACCTTGGGTGCGCATTTATTTACCATTCAAGAGCTGCTGATTTGGCTGCCACCGCTAAGCATCGCTTTGTCGGCTTACTTATTGATGCGCTATCACGACCATATTGATTGGGGCTTGCTGTTTAAACGGATTGCGCCGTTTTTGGTGGCAGGTATGGTGCTGGGGCAATACCTGTTTTACAGCTTAGGTAGTGGCGACCTGAAGCTTATCTTCGGCGTCTGTGTGGCGTTTTTGGGCGTACGTGAATTATGGGTGTTATTCCATAAAGGCCACGATGCGCCTAAGAATCGCAAGCTTTGGCCGTGGTCATTTATGGCTGGTATTACGCAAGGTTTGTTTGCCTCGGCAGGGCCGGTGTTGGTTTATGGTTTAGCGGCACAAGGCATTCCGAAAGGTACCTTCCGCAGCACGCTGGCCGCCTGTTGGATTGCGTTTAATACGCCGTTGATGTTCTCGTATTACTTTGCCGGCAACTTAACCGGCCAAAGCATTTCTGAGATTTTGGTGTGCTTAGTGGTGCTAGTGCCCGCGGTACTGAGTGGTGAGTGGTTGCACCACAATGTAAACGAGCGAAAGTTCGCGATTGCCGTGTACGCGACCTTGGTGTTCTCGGGTTTGGCGTTGGTATTTAGCTAGTCTTTTAGACCGGTTGGGTCGCGTTCGGCAATCCAGCGGTAGACGCCTCGAGGTAAGCGGCGCATGGTTTCCATTACGGTGGAAAGTGGCTGCGGGAAGCTTA
>JAPPPA010000030.1 GCA_028817755.1 Gammaproteobacteria bacterium
GTGCTAAGCACGTCGAACTGTGGCCGATATATATATGTCTCTGGCTCACCGAGTTCTTCACTACACACTAAGGTGTTGCTGGCGATTGGCGTACGGTTACGTTTACGCGCCTCGGTTCCAAAGGTAGCTAACGCACGTGTATCTAAACTACCTGCGTCGCAGGCACCTGGTTTAAGCGTGGCAGCTAATTTCAGTTCACTCGTAAAGGCAAGACCTGATTTTTCCAACTTAACGTTAACGGCTCCAGCTCTATTCCTAATGCGAACCGCATCACCATCGAGGGTCGCACTATCGAGCACTGGCTCTACACCATCAGGCAACATGATCGTGACGGTACTATTAGTCACCGCAATCTCTTTTGCTTGGAACTGCACGCTGTACTCAATACGGTCGCCAACCATTTCGCTCTGTAAGCGAATACCTACCGTAGACTTACGCGGCTCTTTTTCTTTCACGTAAAAGTCTGCACGCCATAGGGACGCCTGACTGGCATCAACAAAACGCGAAAACGGTGTGCCGGCATAGCGGGTATCGTCGTAACAGAACTGCGCTTCGTGCTGTGGCGGTAAGGTGGCTTGGTCAACCTGCACAACATGTGTGCGTGCACTTAAGCCTTCAAAGCGGTATTTACCTTCATCGTCGGTTACCGTAAAACGGCCATTTTCTAGGTATACCCGGACGCCTACTACTGGTCTTGCGGGTCGATCTTCCTCAGAACAGTCGGTATCCATTACTCGACCAACCAAGGTCATCGTTCCTTGCTGGAATGCGGCTTCAATGGTTACCGTTGCTTCAGCCGTGTTCGACATGAAACCGCCATTGGCTGTTGCCGTTGCTCGGTTAGTCGCATCACCTACTGTTGCGCCAGCACTAATACGTATTACGTAACTTAGTGAGCGTCTGGTACCACGATTCACGTCACCTACCTCAAACGTTAGGTCGCGACCATTCGGCGCAATCACCGGATCCATCGCTTTAACGCCATCAATACGGGTACTACCCTTTTGATAACGTAAACCTAGTGGCAACACATCATTAATATGTGTCTCCACTGCGTCTAACGTAGTACTGACATTGGCCAAGTTAAGGGTATAGCGTAAGAAATCACCTTGTTGCACAACCGTACGTTGTGCGGTTTTCTCTAGCACTAACTCTTGCAGCATTGGATCGATAGGCACATCAACCCTTACTGGCGGGCCATCTGGCACCAAGAAGGTTTCGCCATAAGAACCAACAACAATCGTATACGGCTCACCCGTAGCTGGATTGTTTGGCAAGTCAGCGGCTGCAACACCTGATGGGAATACATAGGTATTCGTTGGCGTTACCTGCAACAAGTACTCACCTTGATTCACCAATGGGAAGCGATACTCACCCGTATCAAAGCCCAATGATGCATCACCGGTGACAACTGTGCTTGGCCATGGCGTTACACCATCGTCTGCAAACACAATAGCTGGTGTGCCTGTTGTCGCATCAATCAACGTTACCGTTACACCATCTTGTGGTTGCCCAGTGGCGCTATCAAACACAATGCCGTAAGGATCAACTAACGCTGAAGCTAGCTTCTCTTCTGTCGCATCAAAACGGTCCACATACTCAACCGTGATTTGTGCATTTCGCACCACGGTTAGCACACAGTCGTTATGCGTCACATTGCCTTCATTGGTCTGAATAGAACCTGCAAAAACTCCCGTATTCGGGCCGGTCTCATAAACCCTTAAGGTTTCTTCATCTCCGTTATCTGTGGTTAACGTCACTTCAACACTTTCGACAGCCTCGTCATCTAGGTTTTGGTCCGCATCCGCCACTTCTACAAACACGGGTTCGCCGTGTACATAAGCGGCGGCAGGCCCTAAGTTGTGGCTGCCATCAACGGTTTGCCCGTCACGAGTAGTCGCGGCTAAGACAGGGTTAAAGTTGCCATTACCGTCACTACATTCTGCGTTTTCAATATCAGCCGGCTGGCTGTTATTACCTGCGGTATTCGAGATTCTTAAGAACTGAATTTCCGCCGGAGTTTGGAAAATGGTAGTTGTCGTTTCTACCGTATTAGAAGAGGTGCTTCGATCTTCGCCCGCTTGTTGCCAACTTGCTTGTGCCGTGTTGGCAATAACAGTACCCGGTGTAGTAACCGGCGTAGCCACAGCTGTGCCTATGCTGCCCATTGCAAGCAGCAGGCATAACAACGCTTTAACGCCCATCAAACAGGGCGCCTTGCGTTTGGAGTGCTGTGACACAGATCTAAACACTACGTGTCCCCGAAACGCCAGAGCCCAAGGCCTATTTCTAGACCTTGGGCTTGGGTGTCAGAGGAGGTCAGCTACTACTGAATCAAGACGCGGAACTTGATTTTGGTAGTTTCGCCGCCGTCCAGATCATCTGGCGATGAAGTCACAGTGCCACCAGAAAAGTTACTGGCATCAACTAGCGGGTCATCATCATTGTTGGTATGTGCTTCACCAGCAGGCTCTGCACCACCAGTAGCGTATGGCTGAACAACGTAAATACCGCATTCACCATTCAGCGCCGTGCAGTTAACTGCATCATCACCGCTATATGCGTCGGTCACGAAAGTCACTTCGGCATCGTCGATGATGTCGCTAATAGATAGGTTTTGAGCTGTCGCAGCATCCACTCCATTGGTAATCGTGATGGTGTACTCAACGTACGCACCAGGAATAGCCAATGGGTTGTTGGTACCACACTCACCACTTACGTCGTGAGTAGTTGGAGCTGTTGGAGTTGTATCTGGATCGTCATCATCATCACAGGTGAACGGATCCCATACCGCAACCACTTCCTTGGTAATGGTTACTTCAGCCTCAACAATGATGAACGCCCATGCATCTGAGTGCTTACCATCGTAAGCGGCATCTCCAGCACCAGCGCCATCGCTACCCGAACCTTCAGCATCTGCGAACACATTTTCGATAGCAGTCGGATCGTCGCCATCGGTGTCTTCAGTTGAAGCGCTACCCTGGGTAGAAGCAGTTCCGCCTTCAGCCACAGTCGCAAGCAAGCTGTATAAAGCCGCATCGCCGTTATCAACCGACGCACCAGCCGGCATGGTCACTACGACATACACCGTTTCGGATCCGTCTGCAGCCAACTCATCGATGAACGTCTCAGTATCTTCACCAGCCTGATAACCGCCCGTGGTGCCGTCTTCAACAAAGACGCCAACCAAGGTGCCATCAAAGTCATCTTGAGTACCTGCCTGAGCAGCCGTGACATCTGGATCGGTTCCTGTGGTGGCAAAAGCAAGCGCCGACAGAATCACGTCTTGGACATCGTTACCGTTGTTACTCACGGTAAATTCCAATACCGCCGTATCGCCCGGAGCGGCTTGCACTAAGGCACCGTCTTCCTTAGAAACCTCAATATCAAGCTTGCGGTCAACTTCGAAAACCGTATCCGCACCTGGGTCGGCCGGATCGCTATTACCCGTAGGCGAACTAGCAACCGAAATACCCGTAGTGGTTGAGGTGTCGTAAGACAACGTCGCTCGGTTTTCAATATCTGTTCCGGCAGTTGTACCTGCCGCAAACGCGTAACTGGAAAAACCTCCAGCCAAGGTTAGCCCTAAGGCTACTTTTTTTCACTAAATGTTTCATCTCTTAATTCCTCTGACGTTGAGATAAAAAAACTAAATTGCTATCACTTACCCAAACTCACTGCACAACCGCGCGATAGCTCACGGTTCCGGTCTTACCCGGTTGCAATGCGTAGTTCACCGCCCAACGAACGTGGGTCACGTCTTTCGACGTGGCCGCGCGCTCTTTGCCGTTAGCAAGCGGTACGGTTAACTCAACGAGTTGGCCGTACTGCTGACCACCGTCAACAGACACTGAAACTTCTGTACCGGCCCCAAAAGCAGAGCCGTTTCGGTACCAGGTATGCGCTGGCACCGGATTGTTGATCACAAGGTTGCTTGCCTCGGCATCGCCTTCATTGGCAAAGCTAAGGATGTAAACCACCTCTTCGCCCGGCAGCACTTTGGCTGCAGGCACCAGTTTGGTTTTCTTTTCACCGTTTACGTTTTCGGTGACCTCCTGGAAAACCTCTGATTTAAAAACCACATGTTCAGCCGCAAAGGCGCCCAGTGGTGAAAGCAGCACTGCGCAAGCGGCTGCCTTGATGAAGTTGCTAAAAAGTTTCATTGCTGTGTCCTCACTGAATGGTGACTTGAAATTCAAGAATTACGTTGGCACTTGGCACAGACACATCGCCAAGATTGAATACAACGCGGTTATCGGCTGAGTCGTAATGCGCAACGTCAGAATCGTTGGCATCACTCTGAGCAACAGCCCCAACCTGAAGGCTGCCTGCTCGGTATTCAGTATTTGCTGGGATGCCATCGACCAGCACAATTCCATTCAGCAGCCCTTCGCCGCTGAATTCGATCAAAAGTTGGT
>JAPPPA010000120.1 GCA_028817755.1 Gammaproteobacteria bacterium
GCACTCGACCAAGCCAAACGCATTTGGTTAAAAGGTAGCTCGCAGTCGAAACGCTGCGACGGATTGTTTGAGTTATTAAACCAAGAAAAACGCATTACTCATGCCGACTATCGTCAGCGCATTCGCACCGCCTTAAAACAAAACAACATCAGCTTTGCACGCTGGCTTCATAAGCAACTCCCCAGCGCAGAGCGCAAACCTGTTCAAAGCTGGTTTGACTTGCACAGCAATCCGGCAGAGCTAGCAAACCTGCTGCAGAAGAAAGCCACACCTGCACGCAGAGAACTAGCCGCCAAAGCGATGCACTGGCTAGCAGGATCAAAACCTGAGCTAGCTTCCCAACTTTGGGATGACTTCGTCACGTTTGTAAAACCCAGCGAGGCAACTCAACACAAGCTCTGGCGTCGACTAGCCATTAGAGGCGCGCGTGACTTTCACCCTCAAGCCGAAGCTTGGCTCGCCAAAGCTGATCTCAAAGCCGATGACAGCTACGGCTGGGGCTGGCGCATGCGCGCTGCCGTTGCTGCCGAAGATTGGCTATCACTCATTAAATTCAGCCAAATACCACTCAAGCTCGATCGTAAAGCACGCTTTGGCATTGCCTACTGGGCCGCCATCGCCACCGAAAAACTAGGAGAGCCCGCGCTCGCCAAAGAAATGATGCAAAAGCTGGCGCTGCAGCGGCATTGGTATGGTTTTCTTGCGGCCGACAAGCTCGGCCTCGCCTATAGCCAATCAGATCCGCTACCGAAAAGCGACAGCATTAATCGCAGCCTACTTCTTAGCTATCCAGAAACCCGCCGAGCTCGAGATCTTTTCCTTGCAGATGTTGACTGGTTAGCGCGTGGCGAATGGACCAGCCTACTAAAAAAACTACCGAAGAATCTGCGCCAAGAAGCTGCATTGCTCGCCTACGAACTAGATTGGCCAAGTATGTCTGCCCGCACGCAAGCGGTTTATACAAAAACCAATCCCGACGAAACACTATTCCCAATGCCGTGGCAGCCCATTGTGCTCAACGCCTCAATTGAACACGCTGTTGAGCCTGCTCACATCTGGAGCCAAATGCGCGCAGAAAGCCTATATATGCGTGACGTCCGCTCTAGCGCCGGTGCGATTGGCTTAATGCAACTTATGCCCGCCACGGCCCGTAGCGTCGGCAAGTCACTGCAATTAAAAAACTGGCGCAAACTGCCGTTACAAGACCCTGCTACCAATATTCAGCTCGGTAGCCGCTACATCTCCGAGATGTTAGAGAAGTTTGATCACCATATTCCACTCGCTGCAGCCGCTTATAACGCCGGTCCGCATCGAGTAGAAAAATGGGTCGCCGATCGCCCTTATAAAGACCCGATTCTTTGGGTGGAAATGATCCCCTTCCAAGAAACACGTGGTTATGTCCAACGCGCCATGTACTTCCACAGCATGTACGACCGCCGCTTGAACGGCCAAGCCTCACGCATTACCGAGCTGCTGTACAAAGAGCTACCTGCGCAAATGGCCCAACTCAACCACAAAGCACCGGGCTCATGAAGACCTATTTAGTTGGCGGTGCAATACGCGACGAGTTACTCAATCTACCCTTTAGCGAAAAAGACTGGGTTGTTGTCGGCAGTAGTCCCGAAGCAATGGGCTCAGCCGGTTTTAAACCGGTGGGTAAAGACTTCCCAGTTTTTCTACACCCTGAAACGAAAGAAGAATACGCACTGGCCCGTACCGAGCGCAAAACCGCGCCTGGCTACAAAGGATTTAGTTTTCATACGGGTGGCGACGTCACCTTAGAAGACGATTTACTCCGCCGCGATCTGACTATTAATGCCATAGCAAAAGACGAACAAGGCAGCTTAGTTGATCCTTACAACGGCCAACGCGACCTCGAATTGCGCGTACTCAGGCACGTTTCACCCGCCTTTGCCGAAGACCCCGTACGTATTCTTCGCGTCGCTCGA
This sequence comes from Gammaproteobacteria bacterium, assembly GCA_028817755.1. Lineage (GTDB taxonomy): Bacteria > Pseudomonadota > Gammaproteobacteria > JAPPPA01 > JAPPPA01 > JAPPPA01. Next base: position 1,950 of record JAPPPA010000120.1, read on the forward strand.
TTTGCAGCAAAGCTCGGTCCACTCGGATTTAGGGTCGCCCCAGAAACCTTAGAACTCATGAAGCAAATGGTCGATGCCGGTGAGGCCGACCATTTAGTGCCCGAACGCGTCTGGCAAGAAACCGCCAAAGCATTGCAAATGCCGGCGCCACAACGCTTTGTAGAGATACTACGTAACTGCGGCGCGCTCGCCAAAATTTATCCCGAAATTGATGCCATGTTTGGCGTGCCGCAAAAACCGCAGTGGCACCCAGAAATTGATTGCGGCAGGCATTTATTGATGTGCTTGGAAATTTCCACACAGATCACCAGCGATCTGCGTACACGCTTCGCCGTACTCACACATGATCTAGGCAAGGGCGCTACACCAGACGACATTCTGCCGTCACACCACGGCCATGAAGAACGTGGCGTACCCTTAGTAGAACAACTGTGTACACGCGTTAGACCACCCAAAGACTTTCAGCGCCTAGCCGTTAAAGTGTCTCGTTGGCACCTCCACAGTCACCGCCTATTTGAACTGAAAGACACCACCGTTTTAAAACTGCTAGAAGGCTTAGACGCCTTTCGCACACCCGAAGACGTGATCGCCTTTAGCTATGCCTGCGAAGCCGATGCCCGTGGTCGCGAGAGGTTTATGGACAGCGAATACCCACAAGCTGCAGCCACCCGTGCCTTGCTCGAGGCAGTAGCGCCTATCCGCTTAAACGACGACGAGAAAGAAGGTCTACAAGGCAAAGAGTTTGCCGAGGCTCTGAGGCGTAAACGCTTGCAAGGCATTCGCGACTTTTTCTCAAACTATCCAACGCCAAAGCCGCGCCAAGCTAGCTAAGTAAATACGCTAAAGAGAAAGGCGCCGAGTAAGAGCCGGTAGATGACAAACGGCAGCATGCCGATGCGATCAAGCAGCTTTAAGAAAATATGGATACAAGCACCCGCACTCACGGCCGCTAAGCCAGCACCCACCAACAGGTAAACGCCGCTATCGGGCATACCAAGCTGAATCCACTCAATCGTTTTCAAACCACCGGCCATCACAATCACCGGAATCGACAGCAGAAATGAGAACCGTGCCGCCGCCACTGGCGTAAGCCCTAATAGCAACCCAGCCGTAATGGTGATGCCTGAGCGCGACGTGCCTGGAATTAAGGCTAAACATTGCGCCAAACCAATCGCCAAGGCCATGCCGACTAGAATTTGATACTCAGTTTTATTTTGCTCACGTGCATGCGCGGCCCACCACAACACCAAGCCAAAGCCGACCGTTGTCCACGCAATCACCAATGGATCGCGTAAAGCATCTTCAAAGTAATTCGCTAGCAAACCCGCCGGCACAATCGGCAGCGTCGCAATCACCACATTGATGGCTAAACGCGTGTCGTCACATACCGGTTGGCGCATGCTGCGGTAGCAGGCCAGACTGATATGGCGTAACTGCTTTTGGAAATAAATCACCACCGCCAGCAAGGCGCCAACGTGCACGGCCACGTCAAACGCCAAACCTTGATCCGGCCAGCCCAGCAGTTCTGGCACCAAAATAAGGTGTGCTGAGCTAGATACTGGCAAAAACTCGGTGATTCCCTGTACCAAAGCCAGTACGATAATCTGAATCCAATCCATTAATTTCTCTTAACTGTATGTCTGCTACCAAGGCCGAAATGGGCGTCGAAAAAGTAGCGCTTGTAACCGGTGCAGCTCGCCGCATTGGGCTTAGTATTGCCGAGACTTTACATGCGCAAGGTTACAAAGTGGTGGCACATTATCACCGCTCGCAGGCTGACGCAGCAGCCTTAGTGGAAAAATTAAATGGTATTAGGGAAAGCTCTGCTATCGCGATAGCGGCAAATCTGACCGACACCAATGACGTTAAGGCCCTAGCTACAGAAGCCACGCAGACTTGGGGGCGTTTGGATTTGCTCGTTAACAACGCCAGCAGCTATTACCCAACCCCGCTAAACGAACTCAACGATACTAGCTGGCAAGATCTCCTCGGCAGCAACCTGAAAGCGCCGTTAGAGCTATCTGCTGCCTGTAAACAAGCACTGGTCGCAGCTCAGGGGGCCATCATCAACATCATTGATAGCAATGTATTAACCCGGCCGATTGACGACCACCCGATTTACAGTGCTGCCAAGGCAGGCTTGCATGGCTTAACCCTTTCGCTCGCCAGAGACTTAGCACCAAAGGTGCGTGTAAACGGCGTGGCGCCGGGCGCGATTATGTGGGCGGAGAATGAACGCGACCCTGCTGAACAAGCCGCGATTATTGAGGCAACGGCGCTAGGCCGTTTGGGCGCGGCCGAAGATATCGCTAATGCCGTACTGTTTTTGAGCCAAGCCAGCTATGTCACTGGCTATGTGATGAAGGTCGACGGCGGAAAGAATATTCGCTAACTATTGGCTGCGCTGCCGACGAATACACACAACTACATCTCGCTGGACTTCAATACCTTAAATCTAAATCAACTCA
>JAPPPA010000244.1 GCA_028817755.1 Gammaproteobacteria bacterium
AAACCGCTTGCGCAGTGTGCGGGCGGCTTGCGTATTAACCGTGGTGCGAATGCCTTCGCTCGGTCCGCAGTACCCCCAGAGGCTTATCCGCTGGTTGAACATATTGCGAATAAATCCGGCACGTCATTGGCGGACTTGGTGGGTAATGCCACCGTAGTAAAAGGTTTACGCGCGGCGGATTATGTAGATGACCAGTTTGGCTTGCCTACCGTGCAAGACGTGCTGGCAGAGTTGCATAAACCGGGTCGAGACCCTCGCCCTGAGTTTAAAACAGCGGCGTTTGATGACAGTGTGCATGAACTAAAAGACTTGCGCCCGGGCATGATCTTGGAAGGCACGGTCACCAACGTCGCTAACTTCGGCGCTTTTGTTGACGTGGGCGTTCATCAGGATGGTTTGGTGCATATCTCGGCGTTATCGAAGACCTTTGTTAAAGACCCGCGTGATGTGGTCAAAACCGGCCAAGTGGTAAAAGTGAAGGTGCTAGAGGTTGATGTCGCCCGCAAGCGCGTTGGCATGACAATGCGCTTAGATGACCCGTTGCCGGGGGAGAAAGGCGCGAGTGGTAGCGCTGCGCCACAACGCGATAGCGGACGCCAAAGTCGTGACGCGCGACACTACAGTAATAAGAACCAAGCTGGGCAGGGCAATGCGAAGAGCGCCATGGCGGCGGCCCTGTCGCAGGCCTTAGGTAAGTAGTGTTCTTGCTACGCGGCGTGCTCTAGCCAGAACAGCAGGCCTTGGGTGTTTAGCTCAAGGTCGACCGCATATATTTGTTCAACTTGTTCTGCAGAGAGTTGCGCGCCTAACCGTGCGAGGTCATCGGTGTGCAGCTGCTTGAGTGCGCCTTTTAACAACGTATGGGCGTTTTCTGCTAAGCCGTGACGTCGTGTTAGTAACACGTACTCATGGAGCTTTCGTTTTAGCTCTATGCTGAGGCTGGCAACGTCTTCTACCATGCCAAAATGCGTTAGAAACATTCGCTCGGGTTTGTAGCTCATCAGCATGTCTATGGTGTTGTTCCATGCTTCAGGGTCGAATTGAACGGGAGTGCTGGTAGGGATCAGGTAGTGTTGTTGAGTGCTGCCGCAAGCCGTAGCGTCTGTTTCGCGGTATGAAATGCCGAAGGTGTCGCCGGTAAACCAACCACGGCTTACTGCGTCCCAAACGGCGTAATGGTGTTTAGCGTGGCCCGGTGTGTCGCGAATTTCGAGCTGACGACCAGCGAGTGAGAAGCTATCGCCATCTTCAATGCTGATGATGCGTTCTGCATCAGTTGCCAAAATTTCACCAAATTGCTGTTTTAGTCCCTCTGCGCCATAAACAGCAGTAGCCCCGGCGATAAGCTTGCTTGGGTCCGCCATATGGCGTGCGCCACGTGGGTGCATGATGAGTTTGGCGTTAGGCAATGCCTGCATCAGGTTGCCAGCGCCGCCGGCATGATCCAAATGCACATGAGTTGGCATGACGTAATCGACGTCTTTAAGTGCAATACCCTTTTGTTCAAGTAGCGCCAGAATGCGTGGTGTGCAAAGGCTATGGCCGGTATCAATTAGCGCCGCGTGGCCTTGGTGCTCAATGAGGTAGCAGGCGGCTAAGCCAGCTCGGTGTTGCATGGTGTCGATGCAGGTAATGCCGTGGCCTAGGTCGGTAAACTCTTGGTATTGCATAAAGCACTTTCTTCTAGAAATAAAAAAAGGAGCCGCAAGGCTCCTTTTTTAGGGGCTTAAAGCCTAGAGCTTAGTCTAGGTTTAGGCGGTAGCCAAACTGTAGTGTGTAGCTATCAGCGTTGCTGTCGTCAGCCCACGCTTTGGTAGCGCCAAGAACAAATTCGCCTGAATCTTGTGGCGTCAGTGGGAAAATGAAGTCAACGCCAATGCCGTTGATTTCTTCCTCGATAAAGCGAGTGAAAGAGGCTTCGTAGCGCCAAGTATTGCGGTCGCCACCTTCAACACTAAGAACTAGCGCGTTTTCATCTTCGCCGTCTTCGTCGTCAACAAGAATGTGAGTGTACTCTAGGTCGTAGTAGCGGTTGTTTTCGCCAGCCAAGGTGTAACGAGCACTGACTACAGGGTAGGTAGAGCTGTCGCCTTCGTCTGGCTCAAGGTGAATACCACCTGCAGCAACAGCGACTTCGCCGCCTGCGATATCAAGTGCTAGACCACCAGCAAAACCTAATGCAAAGCCTTTGTCGCCATCAGCGTCGATGTAGCTTAGTGCGCCATCAAAAAAGATGTTGCCCATGCGTTGGTTGCCTTCAACGCTAAGGGTCTTGGTTTCGTCGTTAGCTTCACCGAAACCGATGCTAACGCCGCCTTCTAGATAGTTGTAATCCTGTGGGCCAGCTGCAGCTGCGGTGCTTAGGCCTGCGGCTACTAATGCAAGAGCGATTTTTTTCATAGTCTGTATCTCTAAAGCAATATCAATATTTATTAGTACAAGTGGCCCAACACTTCTGAAAATGCCACGTAGCGCGCAGTGTGCAGAACTGCGCGCGGCAGGTCAATTATATTAAGTTAATTGGTTTAGCATTGTGTCAACGCTTGAAAAGTCAGCATGAGGCGAATGTTGGCTATTGCTGACTTCGCTGTCACCTCTTACGAGCAAGGCGGTGTGCATACCCGCCGCGGCGGCGGCATCGAGTTCTTCTGTAATGTCGGAAAGAAATAGTTGTGTAGAGGCGTCTCCGCCTAGTGCGTCACGGATGATTTCATAACTACTGGTTTCACGCTTATGACCAATTCGGGTGTCGAAGTAGCCAGAGAATAGCGGGGTGAGGTCGCCATGGTTGCTATGGCCATAAATCAGCTGCTGAGCTTTTACAGAGCCAGAAGAGTAGACATATAGCTTCACGCCTTGGGAATGCCACTGCTGCAGTAGTTTGGCCGCGTCATCGTACACATGGCCTTCTAATTCGCCTTGACGATAACCTTGTGCCCAAATCATGCCTTGTAATGCTTTTAATGGGCCGATTTTTTTATCTTCTTCAATCCAGCGTAGTAGCTGACTAACGGCTTCGCTATCGCTCAAAGGGCGTCCGGTCTCTTTGCTGACAGCCTCTAGCTGCGCTCTCACTTCTGGGCTATTGGCGTGGGCGGCAATAAAGTTGGGCAAATGCTGAGTGGCATAAGGGAACAGGACTTTATGTACGAAGGCAATGTCGGTGGTGGTGCCTTCTATATCAGTAATGATGTGCTGGATTGGCATGGCTTAGCAGCTCAGTAGCGGGAAGCGACTGGCAATATCGTCACCGGTAAAATCGGCCACCCAGCCTTCGTCAGTGGTGAAGAAACGAATGGCTTTGAAGTTGGGTTTGTCGCCCATATCAAACCAGTGCGTCATGCCTGCGGGTACGGAAACCAGATCGCCAGCGGTGCAATGCAGGGCATATACGGCGCCTGGCGCCGTTTCTTGTGGGCGTAGATAAAACAAACCTTGGCCATCAACAAAGAAACGCACCTCAAAGTCGGCATGAGTATGCTCACTGAGAAACATTTGCCGAAATTCATCTTTCTTGGGGTTGTCGGCCTGCATGCTGACGACATCAATCGTGTTGAAACCAAATCGCTGGTTTAGGGTTTCAATATCGCTGGCATAGGCGGCTAGTACGGCGTCTTGGTCGGCATCCGCCGCTAGTGGGGTCGATGCGCTCCAGCGTTCGTAAATGACACCGACTTTATCCAGCGCGGTTTGAATGCTACTGCTATCGCTAAGCTGCTGCTGTACTTCGGTTTGTTCGTTATAAATAGTGAGTTGGCTATTCACGGCTGTGATCTCGAGTCTGGATTATTTCCACTGATGCTTTTGCCATTCGCACTCGAGCAAGAACTCGAGCGCCTCTAGGCGGTTGTAACATTGGTTTAGGTCTTTGCCCCAAACGTAAACCCCGTGTCCGGCAATAATGTAGGCGTGCACTGGGTTGTACTCGGCGACCTTGGCTGCGAGGCGCGGCATGTCTTGGTCGTTCTCGAATACGGGTATTTCGATTGAGGTTTCATGGGTATGAATACCTTCGAATATTTTTAGCAATTCGTAGCCGGCTAGTGTCACGGTGCCATAGTCAGCAGGTATGACCGTGGTGGCGACGGAATGCGTGTGCAGCACGGCGCCGGTTACGGGTAAGGCCCGGTAGCGTTCACAATGTAGCAAGGTTTCTGCTGAAGGCTTTTTCTCAACATCTAATACGGTGCCGAGTAGGTCTACGCGTAGAAAGTCGTCTTTGCTCAGGTGCCCTTTATGCACACCGCTGCGGGTAACCAGAACCGTGTTGTTATCAATGCGAGCAGAAAAGTTGCCGCCAGAAGCGGGCACCCAGCCGCGTTGATGGCAGGCGTGGCCAATATCAATCATTTCGTTGGCAAGGTGGCTGTGCGGCATATGATT
>JAPPPA010000159.1 GCA_028817755.1 Gammaproteobacteria bacterium
AGCTCGATGCATGTATATCTATTCCAGGTGAAAGCCTAGAAGAAGAGGAAGTATTCGTTCCTGCCATTGATGGCGCCATGGACGTTAGCGAATTCAGCGGTGGTGACCAAGTTGCTACTAAGCTCGATCTAGCCCGGGTATATGCTGATATGGGCGACGCTGAAGAAGCGCAGAGTATTCTCGCTGAAGTGCTGCAAGAAGGTGATGCTTCTCAGAAAGCTGAAGCTCAGGCGATTATTGATACGCTAGGCTAATCACCGATGGCTGACCAAGGCGCCTTGCGCTTACATCCGCAAGTTCGCTTGTTACTGCTGTTTTTTTTAGCTGTGGCCTTGCCGCTTCAAAGCTTAAACGCGCTTTTGTACATGCTGTTGCCAATCGCGCTGGGCTGTTTCATTAACAACGGTCTGTCTATTTGGTTTCAGTCGGTCATGCGGCTGAAGTGGCTATTTATTTCCATTGCTTTGTTATATGGCTGGTTTACTCCGGGGTTGCCTGTAGTTGAGGTGGTTTCCGTCAACATGCCAACACGAGAAGGCTTGCTGTTGGCTGCGGCTCGGGCTTTGGTGTTAATTGTGTTGGTTGGTGCGGTGACGTGGTTGGTGAAACCGTTGCCGGCGAATCTATTGGCCAACTCTCTAAGCAAACTGCTTTCGCCGTTGCAGCATTTGGGAATCAATATTCAGCGCTTTTCTGATCGTTTGGCCTATACCTTGGCGTTGGTCGCTAATCTGCAAAAGCGTTTATCGGGTCAGCGCGAACAAGGTTGGCTAGCTTCCAGTGGGGAAGTTATACGATCTATTGAAGCAGGCGAATTAGTGGCTGAAAACGATGCAGCTGAAGTTTCGTCTGCTCGTGAGTTTGGTTTGGCGGATTTGCTAGTACTAGTGAGTGTTTTGCTAGTGTTTTCCGTGCCTATGTTTGTATTGGTTGTGTGAGTAGGGTTCAGTTGTGCCACGTATTGCTTTAGGAATTGAGTATGACGGCAGCGCCTACTGCGGTTGGCAGCTGCAAGATCATTCGCCCTCAGTACAAGCTGATCTAGAAAAGGCCTTAGCCGTAATCGCTAATGAGCCTATTCGTGTGCACTGTGCTGGGCGAACGGACACCGGTGTGCATGCCTTAGAACAGGTTGTGCATTTCGACACATCGGCACAGCGTGCGCCATTTAACTGGGTGCAAGGCACGAATACGAAAATGCCGCCCACAGTTAATGTTGTGTGGGCAACTGAAGTGAATGAAGCCTTTCATGCGCGCTTCAAAGCTTATGCGCGTCGTTACCAATATGTGATTTTGAACAGCGAGATGCGATCTGCATTGCTGGCTAAGCGCGCTAATTGGTATCGCTATCCGCTGAACGCCGAGTTAATGCACGAAGCCGCACAGGCATTAGTCGGCGAGCATGATTTCTCCAGTTTTCGCGCATCCAGCTGTCAAGCGGCGCATGCGCGTCGGTTAGTGTCTAAGGTCTCAGTTTCTCGCGTTGGCGATTACGTGATTATTGATCTCGTCGCGAATGCCTTTTTGCATCATATGGTTCGAAACATCGCCGGTACGCTGATGAAAGTAGGCAGGGAAGAGGAGCCGGTTAGCTGGGTAGCAGAGGTGCTTAATACACAAGATCGCACCCTCGCTGGCGTTACTGCCGAGCCAGAGGGGCTTTATTTTGTAAATGCCTTTTATCCCGAGGAATTCGTGCTGCCTTATAGCGGCAAAGAAGTCAGCCAACTTTTGCTACCCGTTAACGCTGTATAGGTCTTCTGCTGCTGACCGCAGTGCTGCAATGCAGTAAACTTGTACCCGCTGCACGCTTGCAGCGTTTTAAGAATTCTTATTTGCTCAAAGCCATTCGCTCTGTGACTAAAACACGCGTAAAAATTTGCGGTATTACGTCCGTTGAACAAGCACGCTGGGCCGTAGATGCGGGCGCAGATGCTATTGGTTTGGTGTTTTACGAGCCCAGTCCCCGTTTTGTTAATTTAACGCTTGCAGCTGAAATCGCGGCCGCTGTGCCTGCGTTTGTCACCGTGGTGTCTTTATTTCGCAATGCGGTCGTGGGTCAAGTACAACAAGTATGCAAACGCGTTCAGCCAGACATGCTGCAGTTTCATGGTGATGAACCGGCTGAGTTCTGCGAGCAATTTGATCGCCCGTGGATGAAAGCGCTTGGCATGAATGATATGGCTGAGCCTGCACAAGTTGAACTTGCTGCGGGGCCGTTTTCTAAGGCGCGTGGCCTGTTGCTGGATTCGCATAGTGGTAAAAAAGCGGGCGGTAGCGGCAAAGCGTTCGACTGGTCTTTAGTGCCAGAGAATATGCGTGGCCGTTTTATTCTGGCTGGCGGTTTGAATCCACAGAATGTGGCCGAAGGGATTACGCGTTTGCGGCCTTGGGCGGTCGACGTCAGTAGTGGCGTAGAAAGCAGCCCCGGCATAAAAAGCAAAGCAAAAATTGTGGCCTTTATGGCCGCGCTTAACCAAGTCGACGCTGACCTTTACGGTCGGTAGTGATTATTTTGAGATACACGAGATGACTGTGAATCAGTACGATCCTAATACGCCAATGCCAGATGAGTCTGGTCACTTTGGTCCATACGGCGGACAGTTTGTTGCCGAAACCTTAATGGAGCCATTAAGTGAGCTAAGTGAGGCTTGGCAGAAATACCGTCAGGATCCTGAATTCCTAGCTGAATATAAAGAAGACCTGAAACACTATGTGGGTCGTCCATCAGCGTTGTATTTGGCCAAACGCCTAACTGAAGAAACAGGCGGTGCAGAAATTTGGTTGAAGCGCGAAGACCTAAACCATACCGGTGCTCACAAAATTAATAACTGTATTGGTCAGGCATTGCTGGCTAAGCGCATGGGCAAGAAACGCATTATTGCTGAAACCGGTGCTGGTCAGCACGGTGTGGCAACAGCAACCGTTGCTGCGCGCCTGGGCTTGGAATGTGTGGTTTATATGGGTGCTGAAGACGTTGAGCGCCAAGCGCCAAACGTATACCGCATGAAAATGCTGGGTGCTTCAGTTGTGCCGGTTACATCGGGTACGGCGACCCTGAAAGATGCGCTAAACGAAGCCATGCGCGACTGGGTAACCAATGTTGATAGCACCTTTTACATCATTGGCACCGTAGCGGGCCCTGCGCCTTACCCTGAAATGGTGCGTGAGTTTCATACCGTTATTGGTAAAGAAGCGCGTCGTCAAATGATTGAGCAAGCCGGTGGCTTACCGGACGCTGTGGTTGCTTGCGTGGGCGGTGGTTCTAACGCGATTGGTATTTTTCATCCGTTTTTGGCTGACAGTGGTGTGGCGCTTTATGGCGTAGAAGCTGCTGGTGATGGCGTTGAAACAGGTCGTCATGCCGCACCGTTATGTGCTGGTCGCCCTGGCGTTCTGCACGGCAACCGTACTTACCTAATGGAAGACGATGCCGGTCAAATCATTGGCACGCATTCAATCTCTGCCGGTTTGGATTATCCAGGTGTTGGCCCGGAACATTCGTGGTTAAAAGATATTGGGCGTGCACGTTATGTGGCTGCAACCGATGATGAGGCGCTTGCGGCGTTTCACCAGTTAACAGCCTGCGAAGGCATTATTCCGGCGCTAGAGAGTAGTCATGCGATTGCTTATGGCACTCGTTTGGCGGCTGAGTTAGGGCGTGGCCAGCGTGTATTGGTTAATTTGTCTGGCCGTGGTGATAAAGATATGAACACCATTGCTCGCATTGAAGGAATTGAACTATGAGCCGTCTGCAAGCTCGATTTGAGGCATTAAAGTCAGCCGGTCGTAAAGCCCTTATTCCCTATGTAACAGCGGGCGACCCTGCGCCAGAGCATACCGTTGCTATTATGCATGCCAGCGTTGAAGCCGGCGCTGATGTGCTTGAATTGGGGGTGCCATTTTCAGATCCAATGGCCGACGGCCCGGTTATTCAGGCCGCCTGTGAACGTGCCTTAAAACACAATGTGACATTGAATGATGTGTTTGGCTTAGTTCGCACGTTCCGCGAGAAAGACCAAGAAACGCCGGTTGTACTGATGGGCTATTGCAATCCGGTTGAAGTAACTGGCTACGAAGCTTTTGCCAAGGCCGCCGCTGATGCCGGTGTTGATGGTGTGCTTACTGTAGATATGCCGCCGGAAGAGGGTAAAGAAGCTTTCGCCGCGATGCGTGCGGCGGGTTTGGATCCTGTATTCCTAATCGCACCGACCAGTACGCCTGCACGTCTTAAGGCTATTTGCGCAGAAGCGACTGGGTTTGTGTATTACGTTTCTCTGAAAGGAGTGACCGGTTCCGCTGCACTAGATGTCGATGCTGTGGCGAATAAGGTTTCTCAGATTCGTGAATTTACTGACCTACCAGTTGGTGTTGGCTTT
>JAPPPA010000113.1 GCA_028817755.1 Gammaproteobacteria bacterium
TTGATAACCCTTGGCATCCATATGCTGTAGCAAGCGACAGATATAGCTGGCAGCGAGGTCGGCTTTCATGGTCCACGGTGCGTTGGTGTAACCAAAGATGGCACCAAAGTTAGGTGCGTCTTGTACCAACACGGCTTTGTAAGTCAGCACTTTGTTTTGTTCACGTACGTGGCCATCTACTTCAATGTCGATACCACCGAGTAGGCGCAGGTCTAGGCCGGTGGCGCTCACAACAATATCGGCCGGCAACTCTTCACCGGATTTCAGCTTGATGCCGTTTTCGGTGAAGGTTTCGATATGGTCGGTTACGACTGAGCATTTGCCTTCTTTTAGGCGCTTGAATAGGTCGCCGTTCGGCACCGCACAGAGGCGCTCGTCCCAAGGTTTATAACTTGGGGTGAAGTGTTTCATTTGCTCTGGTGCAACTTGTTTTTTCACACCAGATAAAAACAGCTTGCGGAAGAAGTTGGGGAAGCGCTTAGAACCGTAGAACAGCGATAGCTGAATAAAGATATTGCGGCGGCGGTTCATGTTGAATACCCAGTTGTCCGGTAAGAACTTGCGCATAAACATCGCCAGTTTATCTTCGGCAGGTACCGACACAATATAGGTGGGTGAACGCTGCAGCATGGTCACATGCTTGGCTTTGTCGGTCATGGCCGGCACCACCGTTACTGCCGTAGCGCCGCTGCCGATCACCACGACATTTTTGTCGCTGTAATCTAAATCTTCTGGCCAGTGCTGCGGATGGAAGAGCTCGCCTTTGAACTGCTCAGCGCCCGGATATTTCGGCATAAAGCCGGTGTCATAATTGTAGTAACCGGTGCATGGCACTAAAAAGTTACAACTAAACTCTAGTGGCTCTTGGGTTTGCTCGTTATAGGCGGCCAGTGTCCAGGTGTTGGTTTGGCTGCTCCAGCTAGCTTTAGTAATCGTGACACCAAACTTGATCTTATCCGTCACGCCGTATTCTTCGGCGGTGTCTTTCATATAGGCCTTAATGGAAGGGCCGTCGGCCAATACTTTGGGTTCCATCCACGGGCGGAACTTAAAGCCAAACGTGAACATGTCTGAGTCTGAGCGGATACCCGGATATTTGAACAAATCCCAAGTACCACCAATGTCTTGGCGGCGCTCCAAAATAGCGTAGGACTTATTCGGCAGCTTTTCGCTGATATGGCAGCCCATGCCTATGCCGGAAATACCGGCGCCAATGATTAGCACGTCGTAGTGTTGAGTGCTCATGTTGTCTCCTTCGGGTCTTTGCCCGTTTTTCATGTAGACAAGTGTCTCCCTTGTCTATGGTGTTCGCAAGTGACTGTTGTCATCGGCTTATGCGGCCGTGCAGTCAATGTTTACATGCTAAGTAAAAACCTTTTATTGGTGCCTGTATTGCCTTTGCCCGCCATGCAGACGCGTGATTTGCTTTCGTAGTTGGCACGGCAGTTGCTTGTTGCATTGCACAACGATTGTGAGGTGAGTGATGACTGCACCAAAGCCAGCCATGTTGCTGGTATGTAACAAACAAGTTGAACTGTTAGAAAGCTTACGTTTTGGCTTGCGCCAAGCGGGTTATAGCTGTGAGGTTGTAGAGCAAACAGCCGAATTCGATATCAGCGTAGTTATCGGTAGAGCGCCTGTGTTGCTGGTTGTGGTGATTGATGCCTTGAGCGACGACGTAGTTGCTCAATTGGCCGAGCTCGACAACCACTCGCCATGCCCTGTGATGTTATGCGTGGGGCAACATAACCCAGCGCTACTCGCGAAAGCGATTGAAACAGGGGCAAGTACCTATATTTCTGGCGCCTGCTCGGATGAGCGAGCGGCTTTATTGGCAGAACTTGCGACATTGCGTTTTCAAGCGCGCCAAAAGCTGATCCACGACGTTGAAGACGCCAAAAATAAGCTTAAAGAGCGCAAGCTGGTCGAGCGTGCTAAAGGCATCTTGATGGAGAAAAAGCAACTGTCAGAGCAAGACGCTTATCGCGTCATGCGCCAAGCCGCGATGAACCGTGCCCAACCTTTGGTGCAGGTGGCGGCGAGTGTGATTCAAGTGTCGGAACTCTTGAACGGCTCTTAGAAAACGATTGATGGCGTGCAATGGCGCACGCCTTACAAATGAAACGGGCAAAGGCGCCCAGCACAGTGATCGCGTAAGCGAAGGCTGTGCTGGGCGCCTTTTTTGTTGGAGCTAAAAGTGGCTCGGCCCGACCATGCTGAACATTAAGGAGTTAAACAGCATATGAAAGCGACACGAATGAAAATGTTAACGGGTATTGCACTGTCTGCCGCGGTATTAAGCCCATTGAGCGTGCAGGCCGAAGAAGGTTTGGACAAGCTTTATGGTGATTTCCGACTACGCTTAGAAACTGTAGATCAAGACAATGCGCTCAAAGATGCGACAGCACTCACATTGCGCAGCCGTTTGGGTTACGCCACTGACAGCTACAACGGTTTTTCTGCACGTGTAGAAGTCGAGAACAATGTTGCCTTAGTCGACGATTACAACGATACCAATGGCAATGGTGCGGGTTTCTCCGTGGTGCCTGATCCTGAGTTCACTGAATTGGATCAAGGGTTTATTCAATATAAAGGCGATGCACTGACGGCCAAATTAGGCCGCCAAGTACTGACCTACGACAATCATCGCTTCATTGGGCATGTAGGCTGGCGCCAAGATCGTCAAACATTTGATGGTTTAAGCCTAGCTTGGAAGGTAGCAGACGAGCTGACCCTTAACGCTGCTTATCTGGAAAAGCGCAATCGTATCTTTGCCAATGAAAAAGACATTGATTCAAAAGACGTATTGTTGAACATGGCTTACAGCCAAGGCGGCGGCAAATTAAGCGCTTATGCCTATTTGCTAGAAGTGGATAACAACACCCAGAACAGTCTCGATACCTTTGGTGTGCGCTATGCCGGTAAGAGCAAATTGGCGGAAACGGCGTTGAGCTACGTGCTTGAGTTTGCAACGCAAACCAATGAGTCGGGTGCTACGAGTAACGACACGGAATATTTCTTGGCCGAGCTTGCCGCCGTAGTGAGCGGTGTAAAAGTAACGGTGGGCTATGAGTTATTAGGTTCTGAAAACGGGGCCAAGGCCTTCAGTACGCCATTAGCAACAGGGCATAAATTCAACGGTTGGGCCGATCAGTATCTTGCTGCACCAAATGAGGGCTTGGTTGATGTGTATTTAAGCCTGGGTGGCAAAATCGCCGGTGGTAAGTGGCTATTGGCGTATCACGACTTTGCTGCTGACGAGTCCAGTGCAACGGTGGATGACCTAGGTAGCGAAATTAATGTGCTGTATGCGCGCAAGTTTAAAGGCGGCTTTAGCGGCGGTATTAAATACGCAGCCTTTAGCGCCGGAGAGATTAAAGTTGATACCGATAAGCTTTGGTTATGGACGGGTTTTAAGTTCTAAACGAACCAGACTTTAGGGCACAAAAAAGGGCGGCCTATACAGGTCGCCCTTTTTATTTATGTATTTAGCTGCCGCTATGTTGGGTCGGGTAACACGAGTTTTTGTGGCTCGGCATCGAGTAATTGGTAAATCACGCCGACTTTGTTTTGTTTGTATATTTTGAGTTTGCCTTTCAGCAATACCGGCTCCCAAGAAACGGCAAGCGGCTCTTTTGAGAAGACCTCTACACCGCCGGCGATGCCTCCAGGGATATGGTAAAAACAGCTGGGTGGCGATGAAGTCAGCACAAAGTGCGTTTGTTCTGGTTTGGTATCCAACGGCATCATGAAACCGACCAGTTGTACCTCGGTTTCATGCAGTGCGGCGATGTGGGCCGGGTAGCTCGCTTGAATGCCGCCAGGTACGTAGCGGACTTCGGCTTTAACCAGTTCTTTCCAGTGCACAACGCCTTCTAAGGTGTTGAGTGCGGAGTAGTTATTAACTTGCGCGCTCAGCACGTTAATAACGATATCCATTTGCTGGCCCGCGGCCTTTACCTCAATGATTTCTTCACGTGGGTCGCCGAATACATCAAATACCAAAACGCCTTGGCCTTGGCCGTTGGTTTTGGTTTTACCTTCTTCCTCGCCGCGAGCTTGCACGTCAAGGTCGCCATTGGTTTTGAAGGTCATCGGCATATCAGCGATGCCAGAACCAGCCTCGTTTGCGGCTACCACTGGCAACATCGCGAATGAGCCAACCACTAAATCCAATACCCAGCGGCCTTCTTCGTCGATATAGGCGTCTTCGCGGAATAAAGACAATTCAAAGTCGCCTTCCAACTCTGCGTAAGGAATCACCATGGGCGGCTCTTCGCTGCCATCCTCAGATTCGGATTCTGCAGCCTCGGTTTCCGGCTCAATAAGCTTTTCTTCAGGGCTTAACTCTTCGGCTTTATCGGTCGG
>JAPPPA010000118.1:0-13278 GCA_028817755.1 Gammaproteobacteria bacterium
CTCCACCTGTTTTTCAGACACATGATTTAGAGCATCCAGATTTGCGTTCTCCTCATTTGCCTTCACCTCATTTGCAGTCTGATTCTTTATCGCCGCCGCATTTACCTTCACCACATTTGCCTTCGCCACACTTACCTTCGGCGCCAGATACCATGTAGCCAGAGGTCAGTTCGGTTAGTGAGAATGGGTTTTGGTCAGCAGAAGCCGTGCCGATAGCACCAGCAGTACCTAGAGCCGCGCCTAGAGCGATTACAAGAGGTTTAACGTTTTTATTAGCCATGGGATACATCTCCAATACAAGCTGTGAAAATAAATTAGTAAACGAGCAATGAGGGATAGTAATTGCCCGCATTAAGCCGTTGCTTAGTTGACGGATTTCAATGGCGAAGGTTCCCCGCGTCAACTAAATCCGTCTCCTCTTAGCTTTACGCTTCTTATGAGGCGACGGATGCATCAAAGATAGCAACTTTTAGGTGGTTTTCTTCTTAAATTCACAGAGGTGTGCGATGACGCACTTGGGGCAGTCGGGTTTGCGTGCTTTGCAAACATAGCGGCCGTGGAGAATCAGCCAGTGGTGGGCGTCGAGTTTGAACTCCTCAGGAACGAGGCGTATCAAGCGTTTTTCAACTTCAAGCACATTTTTTCCGGGCGCAATGCCAGTGCGATTTGAGACGCGAAAGATGTGTGTGTCGACCGCAATGGTGGGCTCGCCAAATGCAGTATTTAAAACCACGTTGGCGGTTTTTCTGCCTACTCCCGCTAGGTTTTCCAATTCTTCGCGAGTGCGGGGCACTTCACCACCATGTTGGTCGAGAACGGCACGGCAGAGTTTGATGACGTTTTCGGCTTTGCTGTTAAACAAGCCAATAGTCTTAATGTATTCCTTGAGGCCATCCACACCGAGTGCGTAAATGGCTTCTGGTGTATTGGCTACCGGGAAGAGTTTGTCGGTCGCCTTGTTTACACCGACGTCAGTTGCTTGAGCAGACAATACGACTGCGACGAGCAACTCAAACGGGTTGCTGTAGTTAAGCTCGGTAGTGGGTTTAGGGTTGAGGTCGCGAAGCGTTGAGAAAATCGCAATGCGTTTTTCTTTATTCATCTATATCTCAGCTTAGACGGCGATATTAAGCTGCGACATTAAGCAGCGAGGGCGTCGTTGCCGGTTTCAGCTAGTGACGCTTTTGCTTTAGCGATTTTTGCTAGGCGAGTATCAACGCTATTTTTCATGGCAATTAAGCAACCCAAGGCGATAAACGCGCCTGGCGGCAGTGCCGCTAATAAGAAGCCACGAAATTCCGGAATGATGGTGAGTTGCCAATCAGCGGCGACAGGGCCAAACATTAACTCAGCACGGTCGAATAGGGTGCCAAACGCGAGTACTTCACGTACGCCGCCTAGGGCGATCAGTACTAGCGTAAAACCAATACCCATCATGAAGCCATCTAGCGCAGCGAGCGGCACAGAGTTACGCGAGGCAAAGGCCTCGGCGCGGCCGATGATGACGCAGTTGGTCACGATTAGCGGAATGAAAATACCGAGAATGGTGTACAGCTCGTGAAAGGCAGCGTTCATCACCAGTTCAATAGTGGTAACGGCTGCGGCAATAATCATCACGAATACAGGGATACGTATGTCTTGGCGAACAGAGTTGCGAATCATCGACACGGCGATATTGGAAACAACCAATACGAGTGTGGTTGCCAGCCCCATGCCCAAGGCATTGATCACGGTGCTAGAAACAGCCAAGAGTGGGCACAAACCCAATAGCTGTACTAAGCCGGGGTTGTTGGTCCAGAGTCCGTTTTTAACAATTTCAGTCGTGCTTGCCATGATGATTAGACTGCGAGTTATTCAAAAATTCGTTTTTCGTTTTCTTGATAGTACTGCAGCGTGTTTCTCACTGCTTGTACGATCGCACGCGGCGTGATGGTGGCGCCGGTAAACTGGTCAAACTGACCGCCATCTTTTTTCACCGCCCAGCCTTTGTCGCCAAGTGAATCAAGTGATGTGCCAGTAAAGCTAAAGATCCAGTCGCTCTTGCGTTCATCAATGCCGTCGCCTAGGCCCGGTGTTTCTTTGTGAGCGACCACGCGCACGCCAGAAACATCGCCATTGGCATAAACACCCACCAGTAGCTTGATCGCGCCGTTATAGCCGTTAGGCGCTACGCTGCGGAATACGGCTGCGGCAGGCTTGCCGTTTAAACGAGCACGATACACCGTGGCGGGTTCATCGCTGCCTAATAGCTCTGATGGTTCAACACGGGTGCGATCTGCATACGGATCGTTATCGTATCGGTCGTCTGCTAGTACGGCTTGCAGATTACGCTGTACGGCTTCAATTTCGTTCTGCTGAATGCGTTTGTAGGTGAGGGTGTAGGTCACGCCCAACAAAATGGCCCCGAGCAGGGCAAACATGGCCAGCTTGCTGCCAGCACCCAAAATATCTAGCAGGTTCTTCAGCTGTTCTTTACGTTGCTGCTTTTTAAACGCCGCGTGGCGGTTTTCGGTTTGTTTGTTATCGGCCATTACTGATACCCAAACACTTTTGGTTTGCTGTAATAGTCGATCATGGGCGCTGATAGGTTTGCTAATAGCACTGCAAATGCCACGGCATCAGGGTAGCCGCCCCAGCTGCGAATCACGTAAACCAAGACGCCAATCAGCGCACCGTAAATCACACGGCCTTTTACCGTGGTGCAGGCCGAGACTGGGTCAGTAGCGATAAAGAACGCGCCTAGTAGCGTTGCACCGCCAATGAGGTGAGTAATTGGGTTGAGCAAACGCTCTGGGGCAATCGCCCAACCTGCGGTGGCCACGATTAATAGCGCTGCAATCATGCCAACAGGGATATGCCAGCCAATAATGCCGCGCCACATCAAGAACACACCGCCTACAGCCCAAGCTATCGCAACCCATTCATAGCCAGCCGAGGCTACAAAACCACTAGCGGCATTGAGCACACTGCTTTCTTGGCTCACAGCGGTGCGAGCGGCATCAAGCACCGTGGCCGCGGTATAGCCATCAACATTACAGTTGCCCGCAGAAAATACGGTGGTAAATGTGTGAGCAAGACTGCGGCAATTTTCAGCAACGTCGGCCAATGGTGCTTGCCATTGAGTCATTTCAACTGGAAAACACAGTAGCAACACCACATAGCCAATCATGGCTGGGTTAAACGGGTTGTAGCCCAAGCCGCCATAAAGTTGTTTGGCCACCACAATCGCAAACAGCATACCCACGGTGATTAACCACCAAGGGCTGCCCGGCGGGATGGCTACGGCGAGTAATACTGCTGTGACAACAGCGCTTAAGTCTTTCAAAAACGGTTTAAACGGCTTGCCGCGTAATTGCAGCATGGCCATTTCAAAGGCAAGGCCGGTAACGCAGGCAATCACAATATTGGTGATCACGCCCCAGCCAAATAGGCCGGTATAAATCGCAATGCCCGGTACTAGTGCTAAAAGCACTTGGCCCATTACCTTGGTGACCGAGGTTTTGGGTTTGATATGCGGTGATGAGGCGGTTTCGAAGCGACGGCTCATGATTCGTCTTCTTTGTTTTTAGCAGCCGCGGCGGCCTTCGCTTTGGCAATGGCGGCGAGTGCTGCGCTTTTGCCAGCGTCTGATGCTGGTTCGCTGTTGCTTTCTGCAGGCTTGGTTTCCGCATTCGCCGCTGCAGCTTTTGCTTTGGCTTTTGCAATAGCGGCTTGGGCTGGGCTTAGTGCTTCAGGTTTCTAGGAGGATTAAATGATATTATCCCCATGGGCACCGGATGCCTTATCTTTTGCAATTGCAATAGCTGCTTGGGCAGGGCTTAGTGCTGGCTCTGCCTGATCTGCTGCGGCTTCTTCTGCTTGTTCTACTGTATTTGCCTTGGCCTGCGCCGCGGCCTTCGCTTTTGCGATAGCTGCAAGTGCGGCAGAATTTCCGCTGTCAGCGGCGGGTTCGCCATTCTCGGCGCTTTCGCCGGACTGGGCAGCTGCGGCTTTAGCATTGGCTTTGTCAATAGCGGCTTGAGCATTGCTTAGTGTCTCGCCATTCTTGCCAGCATTCTTGTCAGCGTTTTGGGCCTGCGCGGCGGCTTTCGCTTTGGCAATTGCAGCTAGTGCGGCGCTGTTTGCTGGTTTTTCTGCCGGAGCATCTGTAAACGCTGCTTTAGCTGCCGCGGCAGCCTTGGCTTTGGCGATAGCGGCTTGAGCAGGGCTAAGCGCGGCTTCTTTCTTGTCGGCCTTTTCTTCGGGTTCGCCTTGGCGTGCTTTGGCAATGGCAGCCAGCGCGGCAGCTTTGGCTTCATTTACACCGCCGTTGGCATCCGCTGTTTTCGCGGCTGCGGCTTTGGCCTTGGCTTTCGCTAGGGCGGCAGCAGCACCGGTTGCCGGTGCGGCATCACCCGCATTGTTGGCCTTTGCTGCCTTGGCTGCTTCTAGCTGTTTCTTCTTCGCAGCGGCGCGCTCGGCTTTTTCGGCTTCTTCGCGGGCGATTCGATCTTCACGGAATTCAAAACGCTGGCGTGCGCCGTCGGCTTTGCGGCGGTCTTTTTCCTGTTCCCAAATTTCTGATTTGGCGTAACGGTAGTACTGCACGAGCGGGATGTGGCTCGGGCAAACGTGTGCGCAGCAACCGCATTCAATGCAGTCGAACAGATTGTATTCCTGCGTTTTCTCGAACTCGTCAGCCTTGCTGTGCCAATACAATTGCTGTGGCAGCAATTTAACTGGGCAGACCGTGGCACATTCGCCGCAGCGGATGCAGGGCATGGCGTCGCCGACTTCTGTGTTTACTTCGCCTTTGGTGGCGACCAGTACACAGTTAGTCGATTTCACTACCGGAATTTCATCGGTCGCCAAGGCAAAGCCCATCATTAGGCCGCCCATAATTAGGCGTTCAACATCCGCGGTATACCCACCGCAGAAGTTAATCAGATCTTCGATTGGGGTGCCAATACGCACTTCAAGATTTTGGGCGCTATTCACACCGCGGCCGGTAATGGTGACGATGCGGTTAGTCAGTGGCTCGCCTTTGCATACGGCGCGATAAATAGCGCGGGTAGTACCAACGTTTTGGCAGATCACACCTACCTGAGAGGGCAGGCCGCCTGCGGGCACTTCTTTACCCGTTAATACTTTAACGAGCTGCTTTTCACCGCCTTCTGGGTAAATGGTTGGCGTGGATACAACACGGATATGTCCGGCTTTTTGTGCGGTTAAGACCGCGTTTACAGCAGCCTGCGCTTCAGGCTTGTTGTCTTCAATACCAATCAAGCAACGGGTGGTGCCGGTGGCGTGCATGATGACGCGAATGCCGGCGACAATTTCTTCAGCCTCTTCACGCATGAGGCGGTCGTCGCAGGTGATATACGGTTCGCATTCGGCGCCGTTGATAATCAGCGTGTCGACAGGGCGGCTATTGTTCTTAGATGGTCCCGGATTGAGCTTTACTGCGGATGGGAAAGCCGCACCACCAAGTCCAACAATGCCGGCCTGGCGCACAAGGTTACGTAGATGACTAGGGTCAACTTCGGTGAAGCTTTCTGCGGTTTCTGATGGCGCGATGGCTTCATCTTTGCCGTCAGATTCAATGACGATGCATTCGCCTTCCAAACCGGAGGGGTGTGGAATAGGGCGGGGGCCAATTGATACTACATGGCCAGAGATGCTGGCGTGTACGGGCGCTGATACATAGCCTTCAGGCTTGGCGATCATCTGTCCACGTAACACGCGGTCACCGACTTCGACCATGGGCACAGCAGGTGCGCCAATATGCATATGCAATGGCAGCACAACGCGTTTCGGTAGCGGTGCTTTAACAATCGGCGTGGTGTTGGAAAGGTCTTTAAACTGCGGCGGGTGTAGGCCGCCAGGGAATGACCAAACCGTTGTTTCAGACGTGGCGTTAGAAGGCATTAGGCATTGCCTCCTTGGCTATTGGCGTTCACCAAGTCTTGGCCTTTCTCTGGGAATGGCCATTTCCAGTTATCTACGGTGGTTTCAATCGGCACCATGTCGATCACATCAACCGGGCAAGGCTCTACGCAGAGCTCGCAACCGGTGCACTCGTCACCAACCACGGTGTGCATAAATTTTGCGGCGCCGACAATGGCGTCTACCGGGCAGGCTTGGATGCATTTGGTACAGCCAATGCAATCAGGCTCATCAATAACGGCAACCATTTTCGGTTTTTCTGCGCCGTTATCGGGGTTTAGCGGGAGTGGCTCTACGCCGAGCAAATCAGCCAATGCTTGCACACCGGCTTCACCGCCTGGTGGGCATTGGTTAATTTCGGCTTCGCCGGCTGCGATGGCTTCCGCATAAGGGCGGCAGCCGGGAAAGCTGCATTGGCCACATTGGGTTTGTGGTAGCACGGCATCAATTTGATCAACTAGCGGGTTGCCTTCCACTCTAAAGCGAATGGCGGCAAAGCCCAGTAGCAGGCCAAAACCGCCTGCTAGTCCGCAGAGAGCTAAGATCGCATTCAGCATATGACTAAACCCGAACTAAGCCAGAGAAGCCCATAAAGGCTAGTGACATAAGCCCTGCGGTAATAAGGGCAATGGATGGGCCGCGAAACGCGACCGGTACATCGGCTACTTCAATGCGTTCACGCATGGCCGAAAACAGGATAAGCACTAGGGAGAAGCCAACCGCGGCGCCAAAGCCGTATAGCGCTGATTCGATAAAGCTATGACGTTCTTGCACGTTTAGTAGGGCTACACCCAATACCGCGCAGTTGGTGGTAATCAGCGGTAGGAAAATACCTAGTACTTGATATAGCAATGGGCTGGTTTTGCGCATGGCCATTTCAGTGAACTGCACCACGGCGGCAATCACCAGAATAAAGGCGATAGTGCGTAGGTAGGCGAGGCCGAGCGGGGCTAGTAGGTATTCTTCTACGAGATAGCTGGCAACCGATGACAGAGTCAGTACAAAGGTAGTGGCGAAAGCCATACCGGTAGCGGTTTCTAGCTTTTTAGAAACGCCCATAAACGGGCACAGGCCAAGAAACTTCACCAATACGAAGTTATTAACCAAAATTGTACTAAGCAGAATAACGCCGTACTCAACCATAGAAACTGCCGAAAACCCAAGCCAAGGTGCGGAAAATAATGAGAACGCGCAATTATCCGCTGCACTGCACCATCTTTCAAATGGTTTTAAGGAATATTGTTTTTATTCCAATTGGTTATAAGGCGGATGAGTTTTAGAAGCCCTAAATAGATGACGCCCCATCTTGCGATGGGGCGTCGGGTGTGTGGGCGGTTAAGCCCACTGGGGGATACCCGGTTATTGGGCTTTCGCCCAAATGGGTGCCTTTACGGACCGACAGTAATGACGGCCGTACTGGTGCTAGTGTTGCCGTTGGTATCTTCTACTTCATAGCTCACGGTGATAACACCGATGTAGCCTGAAGCGGGGGTAACACGTAACTGGTTGCCAACTACGCTAACCGCGTTGCTGCCCAAAATAGGCGGAAGTACTTCCAAGACAATGCTTGGGTTTTGCACGGTGAGTCCGCCACCCGCAGGGTCAAGGTCGTTGCCAGCAACATCAAAGTCTGCCGGTGCGCTGTTGCTCATGGTGCCGACGTCAGGAATAGCCAATGGTGGTACTTCAACAGGAAGTGCAGTCACGGTAACCGCGGCAGTGCCAGTCGCAGTCGTACCGTTGCTGTCTTCAATGGTGTATTGCAGCGTTACTAGGCCGGCGTAGCCAGCGGTAGGCGTGAAATCAATCTGGTTTCCGTTAAGCGTGACTGTGTGGTTGCCATCTACAGGTAGGTCAACCAATACGCTAGCGGCAGTCAGTGTTAGGCCGCCACCGGCTGTGTCAATGTCGTTGCCGATCACCGAGATCAGGTTGTTACTGCTGTCTTGGGTGACGGTCGCCACGTCAGGCACGGTAACCGGTGGAGGGTTAAGTGCGATAGGTGACACGGTGACTACGGCAGTACCTGTGGTGGTGGCTGAGTTGCTGTCTTCAATGGTGTATTGAAGTGTCACAACACCTGAGTAGCCTGCGGCTGGTGTGAAATCAACCTGACTGCCGTTAACCACAGCAGTGTGGCCGCCGGTGGCTGGAAGGTCCGCCAATACGGTTACCGCGTTTAGCGTAAGGCCGCCGCTTGCTGGGTCTACGTCATTTGTAATAACGGTGATCAGGTTGTTGCTGCTGTCTTGAGTCACGGTCGCTACGTCTGGAACGGCAACTGGACCGGCTGCAAGAACGGTTGGTACTACGGTCACAGTAATAAGGCCTGTGCCAGTGGTGCCGTTGTTATCGGTGATTTCGTATTGCAGTACTTCAACACCGGCAAAGCTTGCCGCAGGTGTATAGGTCACTGTGGTGCCGTCGGTAGTAGCGGTGCCGGTGCTGCCCACAGGTACGCTGCTAACGCTAGATACGCTGGTTACGGTAAGACCGCCGCCAGCTAGGTCAATGTCGTTGTCTAGGACAACAATGCTGTTGTCGCTGCTGTCTTGGTTAACCGTTGTGATGTCGGCAATGGCAACAGGTGGTGCAGCTAGCGGGCTTACGGTAATGGTGATTAGGCCGGTAGCGGTGTTGCTATTACCGTCGGTAATTTCATAGCTCAGCGTTTCTACACCGTTAAAGCCAGTGGCAGGGGTGTAAGTAATGGTGCTGCCATCAGTGCTGACTGCGCCTGCGGTTGATGGTGGCAAGGTGGCAGTGCTGCTTACGCTAGTAATGGTTAGGCCCGCGCTTGCTACGTCGGCGTCGTTGGCTAGAGCGTTAATAGTGTTATCACTGCTTTCAGCCAACACGGTCGCAATATCTGGCACAGCTACCGGTGGTAGCGGTAGTGGTGAAACCGTCACAGTCACAATGCTGCTTGAGGTGGTGCCGTTGCCATCGGTAATGGTGTAGTTAATGGTTTCTACGCCAGCAAAGCCGTTGGCAGGTGTGTACGTTAGCGTGCTGCCGTCGGTGGTAACGGTACCTGTACCGGTAGGTGGAACGGTCGCGCCAATGCTTGTCGCTGTAATTGTCAGACCGCTGCTGGTGGTATCAACGTCATTAGCTAGCGGGTTAATGCTGTTGTCGCTGCTATTGCCATTTACTAGCGCTACATCCGGTACTGCTACAGGAGGCAATGCAGTTGGCAAACCAGCCACCACAATAGTGATTGCCGCTGTTGAAGTGGCACCGTTGTCGTCGGTAATGGTGTAGCTCAGTGTTTCTACGCCAATAAAGCCAGCAGCAGGTGTGTAAGTAATGGTGCTGCCGTCAGTGCTTACAGTGCTGGTAGCGCCAAGCGGTACGGTTGCTAGTGAGGTGACATTGCTAATGGTTAGACCATTGCCGACTGTGTCGATGTCGTTGCTTAGCGCGTCAATGCTGTTGTTACTTGAGTCGCTAGAAACGTTTGCTACGTCTACTACCGCTACTGGTGGTGGTGCGGTTGGTAAGCCTAATACGGTAACGGTGATTACGCCGGTGGCGGTTTCGCCGTTGCCGTCGGTTGCAACGTAGCTCAAGGTTTCTACGCCAATAAAGCCAGCTGCAGGGCTGTAGCTAACGGTGTTGCCGTCGGTAGTGATGGTGCTAACCGCGCCTACAGGTACAGTGGCAACTGATGTGGCGCTGGTAATGCTTAGGTTAGTGCCTGACAGGTCAACGTCGTTAGCCAGTGCATCAATGCTGTTGTTAGTGGTGTCTGGCTGCACGATGGCAACATCTGGCAGGGCAACAGGCGGTACCGCAAGTGGTGTTACCGTAAATGTGGCTAAGCCAGTACCGGTTTGACCGTTGCCGTCGGTGACTGTGTAAGTCACGGTGTCTACGCCAATAAAGCCTGCCGCTGGTGCATAGCTAAGCTGGCCGTTGTTTACGCTAACAACCGAGCCGCTAGCCGGTGGTACAGAAAGGTCTAGGCTGACAGCGCTTAGTGTTAGGCCCGAGCTAGAAAGATCAATATCGTTTGCTAGTACATCAAAGTCATTAGCCGCTGCGTCGGTAGTTACGGTGAATACGTCAGCAATGGCAACCGGGCCAACGGGTAGTGGGCTTACGGTAACAGCAGCGGTGCTGCTAACTAGGCCGCCGTTGCCATCAGAAATGGTATAGCCAATGGTTTGAAGACCAACAAAGCCGGCAGGTGGTGTGTAGGTGATGGTGCCGTTAACGGCGTCAATCGCAATGTTTTCGCCAGTAGCAGGTGGTACAGACTGGTCGATAGCTGCGCTAGTTAAGGTAATGGTATCGCCGTTTGGGTCAACATCATTTGCCAGCACACTAAGGTTGTTGCCGGTGCTATCAGTAACTACTGTAAATACGTCAGGGAGTGCTAGTGGCGGGATGTTTACGCTGGGTGTGTTGCTTACACTTAGATTAACTTCGCCGTTGCTGGTTTGACCGCTGTTATCCGTTAATACATAAGTGAAACGATCAACGCCGCTGTAGCCAATCGGTGGGGTATAAATAATGCTTTGTCCATCTGGTGAGATGGCTAGCGTGCCGCCGTTATCTGGAACAGCGACAGCAAAGACGCGTGCGCCATCGCCAAAACTATCGTTAGCCAGAACATTTAATGTAGCAGGCCCGTTTGCTCCGTCTAAGTTGAAGGTGTCATCGGTGGCTTGCAGCGTAGAGTTAACGGTATTTGGTAAGTCTGGGCTGTTGGTACCACCGCCACAGGCGGCTACTAATGCTGCGAAAGAAGAAATAAGGAAAGCGCGTAGCGCATTTGGCGCTACCCGCGTAGAGTTTTGGCTGCGTTCCATGATGTACCCCAATGCGCTATCCCCCGCGCACATAGTTGAAACAGACTAGCTTTGCTAGCTTCCCCGTCGTTTCAGAGAGCGACCTAAAGATTAGCTCGCGTGTTAATTCGACTAATTAAGTTTGAACATGCGTTCATACTAATGCAACTTGGCTGGTCGGTTGATCGGACCTTAGCGGTTGTATGGTTAAGATATATAACTGTTTTATATACAAAAAAGCCCCCTAACCGAGGCTAGGGGGCTTTTGATTGCCGGATGAACGGCGTGTTTTAGTGATGAGCGGTCGACTCTTCTTGCGCTTCGGGACTTGGTGTCATGTATTTCAACCAAAGGAAACCCGCAACGCCCGCAATGATGGATGCAAACAATACACCGGTTTTGGCGATATTGAGTGTTTCTGGTGAGCCACGGAAGCCAAGCTCTGCAATAAAGATAGACATGGTGAAACCAATACCACCCATCATGCCTACGCCAATAATATGGCTCGGTTTGCAGCCCGCGGGCAGTTGACCAATGCCGAGTTTCACGGCTAATAGTGACAGGCCTGAGATGCCAACGATTTTACCGATAATCAAACCGCCCATAATGCCAAGGGCTACAGGGTCGGTAACTACGCTGCCGAGTGTTGAAGGATCAATCACAACACCTGCGTTGGCGAGTGCGAATACAGGGAGAATCAGAAACGCGACTGGTACGTGCAGTGTTTGTTCTAGGCTCTGTAGTGGCGACTTCACGCGGCGTACGACGTTTTCCATGGTCATGGCAACGGCGCGTTGTTTGTCGTTATTAAGCAATACGCTACGACCGTTATATAGACGGTCGAACTTATCCATTAGATAACGCATTTTGTCGCTGAAGTCGCGCGCGTTTACTTTCGGCATGCACGGCACGGTGAACGCGGCGAGTACGCCAGCAATCGTGGCGTGAATACCTGAATTCAGCATGGCGACCCATAGTGCAATAGTCACTAGTAAGCGGATGCTGGATTTACGCATACCGACAATGTTGAACAAGATGAGTAAAGCGAAGAAACCACCTGCCCAGGCTAGCGCTAGTAAATTGAGGTTTTCGGTGTAGAAAATGGCGATAACTAATACGGCGCCTAAATCATCCACAATCGCAAGTGCAAGTAAGAAGGTAATCAGTGTTTTAGGTACTTGGTTACCTAGCAGCATCATGACGCCAACGGCGAAGGCGATGTCAGTCGCCATCGGTACGCCCCAACCTGCAGCGCCTGGGCCTTCGCCATTAAGTACAGCGTAAATAGCAGCAGGGAAGATCATGCCACCAGCTGCGGCAATGATCGGCAGGATCGCGGCTTTCATATCCGAAAGCTCACCGACGAGGAGTTCGCGTTTAATCTCTAAGCCAACCACAAAGAAGAAGAAGGTCATAAAACCATCGTTAATCCAGTGGTGGAGGGTCATGTCGATTTCACGACCTGCGATGCCAATGTTGATATGGGCATGGAAGAAGTCATGGTAATAATGGTGTAAGCCACTGTTTGCCATGATGAGCGCAGCAACGGTCGCCAGCATCAATAGGATGCCACTGGCGGTTTCGTTGTGTAAAAAGTGCTCTAGCGGCGTAACAACCTTGGCGAACGACTTTTCTAAAGGCGATTCGTAGGTGTTAGTTTTCGGTTTCGCAGCCATCTGGGTCTCCCATCCTCAATAGCGTCGTTCTATTTTTGTAGCCTGTAACCTTAGCCGTTAATTGGCAGCTTGGTTAGCAGCTTGTCTACCGTGCCTTGGGCTGCCATGCCAAATTTTTGGCCCAAGGTTTTCTTGGCAACATGCTTAACATGGAATATCGCATGTTCTTTATGTGCCGCCAATAGGTAATCGTCGCTCGTGCGTAGTTCGTCTACCAAA
The DNA here is from genome assembly GCA_028817755.1 of Gammaproteobacteria bacterium. Classification (GTDB taxonomy): domain Bacteria; phylum Pseudomonadota; class Gammaproteobacteria; order JAPPPA01; family JAPPPA01; genus JAPPPA01. The sequence goes on from JAPPPA010000118.1 coordinate 12,617, forward strand.
CCGAGCTCGATGGCTTGAACACCGTGCCAATGCTCGCCGGTGGCGACTTTGTCGATGTCTAGGTCTGGGCGGTTGTTAGAGACGAAGTCTTTAAACAGGCCGTGTGTGTCTTCTAGTTCTTGCTTGAACTTGGCGCGATCGGCGTCGGTATTTTCGCCAAACATGGTCACTGTGCGTTTGTAGTCGCCCGCCGTGTGTTGTTCGAAGTCGATGTCGTTCTTCTTCAAAAGGCGGTGAAAGTTTGGCAGCTGAGCGACGACACCAATCGAGCCAATAATTGAGAACGGTGCGGCAACGATTTTATTGGCGACACAGGCCATCATATAACCGCCACTCGCGGCGACCTTGTCAACGCATGCCACCAATGGGATTTCGGCGTCTTTAATACGTTGTAGTTGTGATGCGGCTAGGCCGTATCCGTGTACCACGCCGCCCGGGCTTTCTAAACGAATCAGTACTTCGTCGTTGCTGTTAGCGACGGTAAGAATGGCGCTGATTTCTTCACGCATGTTTTCAACCGCGTTAGCGCGAATGTCGCCATCAAAATCTAAAACAAAAATACGTTTTTCAGTTTCTGGCTCGGCGCTAGTGGTTTCGGTTGTTTCAGCGCTTTCTGGTGCCTCTTTGGCTTTTTGCTTTGCCAATTTTTTATTGGCTTTATG
>JAPPPA010000118.1:13288-18712 GCA_028817755.1 Gammaproteobacteria bacterium
GCTTTAAGGCGTTTCTTTTCGGCCTTCGCTTCCAGTGCTTGTTCTTCTGGTGTTTTTAGCTGCTGCTCAATAGCCTGCTGCATGTTTTCGAAGCGGTCGTTGAGTTTTTTCACCTCAATACGCTCGTCGGTTGCCATCTCTTTGGCTTGCTGCACGCTGTGAGCAATGATGCTGACGATCGCAACCACTGCGACAACCAAGGTCACAGCCTTGGCTAAGAAAGCCAAGTATTCAAATAGGAATTCCATAATGTTCTCAATATTGCCCCTAGGGGCGGGTAGACGTAGCTTAACCTAAGCCTAAAGTGGGGATAAAACCTTAACTTTCAACTCTATGACAGCAGTTGGCAGCGCTGGCAGGCTGGACTACACTCGGAATTAAGAAACAATCACTTAGGGCACCACAATGAACTTAGAGAAAGTCCTGTTCGGCTTCTTTGTTTTACTCGCGCTGACACTAAATTTTGGTTTTGTGATGGGGGATATCGATAACCCTGATCATCACCACGCTTATGAACTGTTTGCGGCGATTGTGGTGAGCTTGATTGCGACCATTTTGAAGTTGGGTGATCGCTCACATATTGGCGCTACTTTGTTAGCAACGAGCTTGGTGGCAGATCTTCAGCTAGTCGCAGCAGCCTGTGTATGGGCTTGGTTAACCCAGCTTTCTAATGTCGGTTTAGCCGATGGTGGCATGGCTAGCATTGTGTCTTTGGCTGGTGGCGCGATGGTCGCTAATCTGGCTTCGGTGGTGCTATTGATTGTGGAAACGGTAAACGTCCGCCGCTAGCGATATCGTTACCGCGGCTAAGGGCGCTATGAATAACGTTCTTCTACTCTTTTTGCGGCGCATGCGCGCGCCGCTGCTGGTTTTATTACTGGTTTATACCGTGTCTATCGGTGGCTTGGTGTTGATTCCCGGCCAGGATGACCAAGGTAACCTCTGGTATTTCGACTTTTTCCACGCTGTTTATTTCGTCAGCTTTATGGGTTCTACCATTGGCTTTGGCGAAATCCCTTATGAATTTACATCGCCCCAACGTGCTTGGGTTTTGGTGTGTATGTATATGACGGTGATTGCATGGCTATACGCCGTGGGTTCTATCTTGGCGTTGTTGCAAAACCCAGCTTTTCGCAACGCTATTACCGAGCAATCCCTCGCCAGCCAAGTAAAACGAATGAGCACGCCGTTTTATGTGGTGTGTGGTTATGGCCAAACCGGTAGTTTGTTGGTGCGTGCGCTAGCTCGTCGGGGTATTCGTACGATTGTGATCGACAATAGCGCCGACAACCTTGCTCGCCTGGAAATGGAAAACGATATTCACGATGTCCCTTACTTGGTAGGGGATGCATCGGTTGTGCGTCATCTGCTTGAGGCAGGCTTAAGTTCCTCCTTCTGCCAAGGTGTAGTCGCAGTGACAGACAACGACGATGTTAATGTCAAAATTGCTATCTCTGCGAAGCTGCTAAACAAGAAACTACGAGTGGTTTGTCGGGCAGGGAGTCAGGAGGCTGTTGCTAATTTAGAGTCCTTCGGCACGGACCGCATTGTGAATCCGTTTGATACCTTTGCCGATCATTTGGTGATGTCGATTGAGCGGCCTAGCGTGAATCGCTTACACACCTTGCTGGGGTCGTTGCCCGGTAATCCGTTTCCGCGACCTATTAACCCGCCTAGAGGGCGTTGGATCATTGTGGGTTATGGCCGCTGTGGGCAGGCGCTGGAAAGATATTTCCGTGAAGCGGGCATGGATACGACGGTTATTGAGCCTAATGCTGATTTAGCGCCGAAAGGTGCGATTGTGGGCTTGGGGCTGGATGAAAAAAGTTTGAAGGCTGCAGGTATCGATAGCGCGGTTGGCTTGGTAGCAGGCACAGATACCGATGCAAATAACCTGTCAGCTGTGGTGACGGCACGTAGGTTAAACCCTGATCTATTCTTGGTGGCTAGGCAGAACTTCCTCACGAATCATCGTGTATTCGAAGCGGCGAATTTAGATTTGGTGATGGATGTGAATCGCATCATTGTTTGGCGCGTTCTACCGTTCTTGAGCACTCGTTGGCTGAATGGTTTCCTCAGACAAACTCGCCGTTGGCCAGAAGAAATTGCGCATCGTTTAGTGAAGCAGGTAGAGGGTGTTTCTGGCGGTTCAACGCCGGAGTGTTGGTGCATCACTATTAATAGTGAGCTGGCGTTTGGCGCCACGGCACTGATTGAGAAAGGTGTCACGCTTACGCTGGGGGCAATTGAGCGCCAGCCTTGGGAACGCGAGCTACATATGCCCGCGATGGCGCTACTGAGAGTACGTGATGGCAAATACACGACTTTGCCTGATGAGAACGATCCGATTGAAATTGGCGACAGCTATCTCTTTACCGGGCAAGCCAGTGCCGCACGTGCTCAACGTTGGTTATTAGAAGACGAAGTTGAGCTGCGATATTTAGCAACAGGTGAGCGTATTGCAGCGAGTAGTTTAGGACGCTGGGTAACGCGGCGATTTATGCAAAGTAAGCCTAGCTAATTGCATCTTAGGTAAGGTCCAGTAAAACAACTGGGCATAAAAAAGCCCGCGTTATATGGCGCGGGCTTTTTGGTTTGGAAGCGTGTTGGGTTACAGAACGTAACCGGTTTCGCCATGCTCGGTTTGATCCAAACCGCGGCTTTCTTCTTCTTCCGAAACACGTAGGCCGGTAATCATGCCTACCAGCTTCAAAATGAGGTAAGAGGCAACGGCGGTGAACGCAAAGGTTGCGGCAACACCAATTAGCTGAACCATGAACTGCTCGCTAATACCGTTAATGCCTTCGGCGTGGCCTTGGCCAGAGAAAATGCCTAGCTCGGTAGACGAGAACACCGCTGCAAGCAAGGTGCCGGTGATGCCACCGATACCGTGTACAGGGAACACGTCTAGTGAGTCATCGATTTTCAGCTTTTGTTTAACAATGATGGTGGCGTTAAAGCAGATAAAACCGCCGCATAGGCCAATGATGATGGCGCCAGCTGGGCCCACAAAACCAGATGCTGGGGTAATGGTGCCAAGGCCCGCGACCATGCCTGTCACGATGCCTAGTGCGCTTGGCTTACCAAAGCGAATCCACTCGCATACCATCCACGTAAATGCGCCTACGCTAGCCGAAAGGTGAGTTACCAAAATGGCCATGCCGGCATCGCCGTTCGCTGCTAATGCTGAGCCGCCGTTAAAGCCGAACCAGCCTACCCACAGCATGCCTGCGCCCATGACAGTCATGGTCATGTTATGTGGTGGCATTGGCTTGTCTGGGAAGCCTTTACGCGGGCCAATAACAATTGCCGCAACTAGTGCGGCAACTGCCGCGGTGATGTGTACAACGGTGCCGCCAGCAAAGTCCAGCAAGCCCATGTTGCCTAACCAGCCGCCGCCCCATACCCAGTGGGTAACCGGTGCGTATACCACTAATAACCACAGAGCAGAGAAGAGCAATATGGCGCTGAACTTCATGCGCTCAGCGAAACCACCCACAATCAGTGCAGGGGTAATCACCGCAAAGGTCATTTGGAACATGGCGAATACAGACTCAGGAATATCGCCACTTAGGGTGTCTTCTTGAATGCCAGCCATGAATAGATTGCTAAGGCCGCCGAACCAGTCGTTACCTTCACTAAAGGCAATGCTGTAGCCGGCTACAAACCACAGAATCGACATAAGGCAGGTGAGTGCAAAACATTGCATTAACACCGACAGTACGTTTTTGCTGCGAACAAGGCCGCCATAGAAAAGGGCAAGGCCGGGAAGGGTCATAAACAGTACTAGAGCGGTACTGGTCATTATCCAGGATGTATTAGCTGCATCCATTTAAGGGTCTCCTACTGGGTTATTTTATAAGTCGTAAAAACAACGGCGCCCCATTATGGGGCGCCGTGTGCAACTTGCAAGTAGGTTTGCACTATTACAGTGCTGAGTGGTTTAGGCCGCTAATGGAGACTCATAGCCAACGGCTTGCATCACTTTCAGCTCAATGGCTAACACCTGTTGCACCATGGGAAGTGCCATAAAGCGATCAACGTAGGCTTGTACGTTTGGTGCGCTGCTTGGAATGGTTTGGCCGGTGTGCAGTAGGGTAATAAATAAGCCGCCAACGCTAATGTCTGCTAATGACAGCTCGCTGCCAGCAATCCAGCTATCGCCGCTGAGGTGTTCATTCAAGAAAGCATGCAATGCAGGTAGTTCTTCGTTGATGGCCTTATCAACGTCTGCCTGAATCACGGGGCGTTTAAAAACGTACTTTGCCATCACCACTTCGGCGAATAAGTGGCCAGCGATGATCGGTGTCATTTTGCCGTCAGCGTACTTGTCCCACCACAATGCGGTGTTGCGTGCTTTCTGATCTTCCGGCAATAACGCTGGGCCTTCATAGGCGCGGTCGACGTGCTGGGCAATAACAGACGAGTCTGAGAAGCCATCAATGTCATCTTGGTAAGCCGGAATTTTGCCCAACGGGCTCAGGCTTTTAAATGGTTCGTCTTGGCTACGCGGCATAGTGTTGACGTAGTCAAAATCGATGCCCTTATGCAATAAGGCTAGATGAGCTTTACGGCTGTAAAGCGAAAATGGGTGACCGTAGAGCGTAGGTTTCATGTCTCGTTCCTGTGCTGGTTGCTATGTGTTGCTACTCAGGGCCGCAGCATTCGCCGTCGTCACAGTCATGCACGTGACGGCAAATCATTACAGCGAGCATTGCGCCAATAATGGGGGCGGCGATATAGATCCACAAGTCATTTAATTCGCCCGAAAAAAGTGCTGGCGCAATAGAGCGCGCTGGGTTCATCGATGCCCCGGTGACTGGCCCGGCGAACAGTGCTTCTAAACCCACGGTGGCACCGATCGCGGCACCTGCAGAGATACCTTTTTCTTTAGCACCGGTAGACACGCACAAAATCACAAACATCAAAATGGCGGTCAGAATAATTTCAAAACCAAAGCTTTGCCCTTGGCTACCAGACGGCAAGGTTGCCCCCATCGTGGGGTGCTCTGGTAGGAGTGCCCATAAGCTGGCACTGGCCAAGATGGCACCGGTTAATTGCGCGATGATGAATAAAGGTGCTTCCGAAAGTGGCATGCGTTTAGCGGCGACAAAACCCAAGGTTACGGCTGGGTTGAAATGTGCGCCCGAGACTTCACCCACCGCGTAGATCATTGCCATCACCACCATGCCAAATACGAGTGCAATGCCAAGGTGGCCGAGTGCGCCGCCGTATAGGTCATTAATAATAATCGCGCCGGTACCTGCGAGTACTAGGGCATAGGTGCCGACGGCTTCGGCTACAAAAATAGAACGTTTTTCCATACAGAAACCGTAAACGTCTGTTTTAAAGTATTAATTTTAACGCTTTATTGTTGCAGCGTGTTAACACGCCGTAGTCATTGGTGCCGGAGCTACGGGGGGG
>JAPPPA010000185.1:0-739 GCA_028817755.1 Gammaproteobacteria bacterium
TGAATGACGTCGACAACCTTGTGATTAGCCCTTCGGGAGACTGCGTGGTAGCCGAAGACGGTTCTGGCATGCGCTTGATGGTCGTAATTCCTAACGAGCCACCCAAAATCTTGTTCCAAATTACTGGCAACCCAGCCTCTGAAATCGTTGGCCCGGCCTTTCACCCAGACGGCAGCAAGCTCTACTTCAGCGCGCAACGCGGCCCCGGCGGTTTAGAAACCCGCGGCGTTACCTACGAGCTGACCATTCCTGCTCAATTTCGGAACTAACGCCTCGTTACCGAAAGAACCCGCTCTGCTGGAGCAGGTTCTTCGTCACAACTAGTGCACCGCGAGCTTCCCATCACTTAGCTATTTAGAAAGCCGCCAACGGCAGCGTATCCAGTACAAAGCGGGCAGCACAATCATCGACAGCAGCGGCGCTGTTAACATGCCGCCGACCATTGGGGCGGCAATACGCTGCATCACTTCTGAACCGGTTCCACCGCCCCAAAACAATGGCAGTAAGCCAGCAATAATAACGGTCACCGTCATCGCTTTGGGCCGCACCCGAAGCACCGCGCCATCATGAATGGCCTTTTTGAAACCTTCTGCGGTCGGGTTGGCCGAATTAGCTTGATACTGTTTCACCGACTCATTGAGATAGATCAGCATCACCACCCCAAACTCTGCGGCGACACCCGCTAACGCAATAAAGCCGATACCAGTCGCTACCGAAACCGAATGCCCAAGCAAATAGA
>JAPPPA010000185.1:749-4327 GCA_028817755.1 Gammaproteobacteria bacterium
AAAGTGCTCAAAATCATTAACGGCTCTGCCCAGTTAACAAAGGTGGCATACAGCAGTAGCAGAATGATCAGCAAAGTCACCGGAATCACCAGCTGCAATTTTGCCTTGGCCCGTTCCATGTATTCGAACTGCCCCGACCATGTGAGTGAATAGCCCACAGGAAGTTGTAGCTGTTCCGCAAGAAACGCCTTGGCAGCGGTCACGTAACTGCCGACATCAATGTCGGCAATATCAACAAACACAAACCCTGTTGGCCGTGCGTTCTCGCTTTTGATCATGGGCGGCCCGTCATCAACGAAGACACGGGCAACATCTTGCAGTTTTAGCTGCAACCCTTGCGCTGTGATGATTGGCAAGTTTTGGATGTCATAGAGCGACTCACGATCTGCACGCGGATAGCGCACATTAATGGGAAAACGTCGCAAGCCTTCTACCGATTCCGACACATTCGCTCCGCCAATAGCTGCCGCCACCACTTGTTGTACGTCGGCAATATTTAATCCATAACGGGCTGCGGCGGCACGATCTATGTCGATCACCACATAGCGCCCGCCTGCGGAACGCTCGGCATAAACCGATGCAGTGCCTTCTACCTGTGGCAGCAAGGTTTCAATGTCGGCCCCAATCGCCTGAATCACATCCAGATCAGGGCCAGATATCTTAATACCTACAGGCGTTTTGATACCGGTTGCCAACATATCAATACGGGTTTTGATCGGCATCACCCAAGCGTTGGTCACACCGGGCAAATCAACCCGAGATTTAATTTCAGCTCGAATTTTTTCGATCGTCATGCCTGGACGCCACTCTGACTCTGGTTTAAAGCGAATCACAGTTTCAATCATCGTTAACGGCGCGGGATCAGTTGCAGTATCTGCTCGGCCGATTTTGCCGAACACTTGGCTCACTTCTGGCACCGACTTAATGAGTTTGTCGGTTTGCTGTAACAATTGTGACGCTTCGCCGATCGAAAGCCCGGGCCGCGTGGTGGGCATATACATCCAATCACCTTCGTCCAACGGCGGCATAAATTCCGAACCCAGCTTTGAGGCAGGATAAAGCGACAGCAACATCACCACCACTGAAGCGCTCACAAACCACCAAGGGTGCTTTAAGGTCAATTTAATAACTGGCTCATACACCCACTGCAAAGCACGGTTAATAGGGTTTTTATGTTCGGGCACAATCTTGCCGCGAATCAAATAACCCATTAATACTGGCACCAAGGTGATTGAGAGCGCCGCACCGGCAGCCATTGCCCAAGTTTTGGTGTAGGCCAGCGGTGCGAACAAGCGCCCTTCTTGCGCTTCTAACGAAAACACCGGCAAAAAGCTTAAAGTGATGATCATCAGCGAAAAGAACAGCGCCGGGCCAACTTCTATTGAAGCCTTAGTCACCAACTTCCAATGCGGGGTTTTGCCGTCGTCGTGCTCCATATGCTTGTGCACGTTTTCAATCATCACAATAGCGGCATCCACCATCGCGCCAATGGCAATCGCAATACCGCCCAACGACATAATATTGGCGTTAAGGCCTTGCCAACGCAGAATCATCAATGCCGCCAGTACACCTAGTGGCAACACCACAATGGCTACCAACGCAGAGCGCAAGTGGAACAAGAACAGAGCGCAAACCAACGCAACTACCAAAAACTCTTCCAACAGCTTGATATAGAGGTTGCTGACGGCGCGACTAATAAGTTCGCTGCGATCGTAAGTCGGCACTATCTCAACGCCTTCTGGCAAGCTGGCTGACAGCGCTTCAATTTTGGTTTTAACGCCATTAATAACAGCCTGCGCGTTCTCGCCGTAGCGCATCACAACAATGCCGCCAGCCACTTCGCCTTCGCCGTCTAGCTCGGCGATACCGCGTCGCAGCTGCGGACCTACGTGAATACGGGCAACGTCAGACAATTTGACGACTACGCCTTGAGGATTCGTCAGTAATGGAATTTGCTGCAGCTCATCTATGCCTTGTATATAGCCCGTGGCCCTCACCATAAATTCGGTTTCTGCCATTTCGATTACCGAACCACCGACTTCGCCGTTGCCGCGTTTTATCGCTCTAGTAACATCCGCGAGACTAATGTTGTAGTGGCGCAACAAATCCGGATCAACCGTGACTTGGTATTGCGTAACCATGCCTCCAACACTGGCGACTTCAGACACGCCTGGCAAGGACTGCAATTCATACTTCAAGAACCAGTCTTGAATAGCTCGTAGTTCTGACAAATCATGGCCGCCGGTTCTATCAACTAAGGCGTACTCATACACCCAGCCCACGCCTGTAGCATCTGGCCCTAGTGCTGATGATGTGCCTTCCGGCAGCCGCGGCGTGATCTGGCTGAGATATTCCAACACGCGAGAACGCGCCCAATACGGGTCTGTACCATCCGCAAAAATGATGTAAACAAAGGAGTCTCCAAAGAAAGAAAAACCGCGCACTGTTTCCGCTCCCGGTACCGACAACATAGCCGTAGTGAGCGGATACGTAACCTGTTGCTCCACAACTTGCGGCGCTTGACCTGGGTAGCTGGTTTTCACAATAACTTGCACATCAGACAAGTCCGGAATCGCGTCTACCGGCATGCTGCGAAGGTTTAGCCAACCAAACGCGGTGAGCAACACAGCTCCTATCATCACCAAACTACGGTGCTGAATAGATTTTTGGATAATGCTATCGATCATGACTGATACCCTTATGATTCATGCCTTGATGAGTCATCGGCTTGGAATCAATCGAAGCCTGACCTTCGCCATTTGCCAGCAGCTCTATATGCTCCATCACCCAGCCACCGTCCAATTTTTCTTGGATACGAAAATGTACTCGGTCTTCTTTGTTGAACGGCATAAGATTGATATCACTAGCCACATCAAACACCATGTTCATACTTGGCCAAGCCAATGACTCAATCTCGTCATGAAACAAACGAATTTGACCACGCCGTGGAAACCCCCAAATGGTGCCTGTGCCTTCTGCCGTTTTTGGCCCAGTTAAACGCTCAAGCGCTTGCTGGCCATTGGCCTCGGCGTCTAATAAGAACTGGCCCGAAGTCACCACTCGATCTCCGGCATTAAGACCTTCTACAACCACCACTGAAGTTGCGGACTCTGCACCAAGCCTCACGGGCTTAACCGTAAACTGGCCGTAACCTATGGCCGCCACCACGCGGTTAACGTCACGCATGCGAATAATGGATTCGCGAGGTAACTGCAAAGCGTCCGTCTGTATTGAGAGGATAGCCAAACGCGCAAACATGCCCGCTCGCAATTTTCCATCAGGATTGGCGATTACCGCTCGTATTTTCACCGTGCGGGTCATGCGCTCCAATTCCGGATAAATATAATCCACCTCCGCTTCTATCATCTGGTTTGGAAATGCCGCTAACGACACCGAAACAAAGTCACCAACAGATAGCTCTACAGCATCTGCTTCTGGCAAAAATGCCTCTACCCATACTTGATCGGTATTCACCACGGCGGCGATCTCGGTCTTCGGCGTCACGTAGCTGCCTTTAGCTACCGTCAAAGACAACACCACTGAATTACGTTCTATACGATGTTCCACTAAACTCTGGG
>JAPPPA010000165.1 GCA_028817755.1 Gammaproteobacteria bacterium
CAATTTGTCTCCCGCATTGCTTGGGGTGGGGTATATCGTCGGCCTGAATGTCAGCTTGTTAGTCTTGGCGGGCGGCATTATTAGCTGGTGGATAGCTATTCCTATTTACGGCATGTTGTATGGCTCGCCAGAAGGCGATGCTGCAAAAGCCGCATGGACGGTTTGGAACAGTCAAATTCGTTTCTTGGGCGTTGGCGCAATGGCTGTTGGTGGACTTTGGACACTGGCCCAGCTTGCAGGGCGCATTCGAGATGCCGTGGCGTCATTAGCAGGTGCACATGCGGATGATTTGCCACGGCCAGTCATTCTTGGATTATTGGCGCTGGTGAGCGTGGCTATTTCCGCTATTTATAGCAGCAGTATTGGCTCTATTACTGCGGGTGTGCCGCTGGCGCTACTCATGCTATTGGCTGCGTTTTTATTTGCTGCTGTGGCTGGGTATATGGCTGGTGTAGTGGGGTCGTCACATAATCCGGTTTCCGGCATGACCATCGGCACGATTTTGCTGGCTTCGCTGTTGGTATTGTTAATGCAATCTGCGGGCTTATCCGTAGGCGCCCCAGCGGCCTTAATGGTGGGTGCAGTGGTTTGCTGTGCCGCCGCTATAGCAGGAGACACCCTGCAAGATTTGAAAGCGGGGGCTTTATTAGATGCCACGCCATCGCGCCAACAGCTGGCTCAACTATTGGGTGTGATTGCGGCCGCCTTAGTGATGGCGCCAGTGTTGCAGTTGTTATACCAAGCCTATGGGTTCGGTGCTGGCGGTGAATTACCCGCGCCGCAAGCGGTACTCATGGCGTCAGTAGCAAAGGGCGTGATCGAAGGTGGTTTGCTCTGGGGAATGGTGACGGCGGGGGCAATCTTGGGCGCAATCATTATTGCTTTTGACCAATACCTGCAGCGCTCTGGTTCTGAGTGGCGCGCGCCAGTACTGGCGGTTGCGGTGGGTATTTATCTGCCGCTAGAAATGGCCGTGCCGCTGGCCTTTGGTGGCTTGGTTGCTTGGCGTATTCATGGGCGTATCGGCTCTGTGGCGACGGCAAGTAAGGGCGGAGCCGATAAAGGCTTGTTGTTGTCTGCAGGGTTAATTACGGGTGAAGCCTTAATGGGTATCGCGCTAGCAATTCCGCTCGGCTTGTTTGGCAGTAATCCATTTGCTTTGGGAACAACCCCGATGGCCGCTTTGGGTATTGCGGTGGCGGTTGGCGTGTTGTGGTTGATCCATCAGCAGGCCAGAGCGAGCCAAGCTTAGTGTGTTGTCATACCGTCTTTAGGTTGATGTCCGAAAACGGCTAGTTATTCTTCTGTGAAGCGCTACTATGCGCTTATGGAACAAGCCCCCCAAGAGCACCACTTAGATCACGACAGTTGTTATCGCGCCCTAGCGGCGCGAGACGCACGGTTTGATGGTCAGTTTTATACGGCGGTGCATAGCACGGGCATTTATTGCCGGCCAGTTTGTCCTGCCAGAACCCCAAGTAGTAAGGGGGTTACCTTTTATCGTTCTGCCGCTGCGGCCAGTGCAGAGGGATATCGTCCGTGCTTACGTTGCCGACCTGAATTGGCACCTGCTGAGCGTTACTGGCATAGCCATGATGCGGTCACCGATCGTCTGAGCCGGTATGTGGCTGAGGGTGTGCTGGATCAGGTCGGCTTAGCCGCACTCGCTGAAAAGATGGGTTACTCAGAACGTCATTTACGTCGTTTATATAAAGAACGATGGGGAGTGGGGTTGATTGAGGCCGCGCAAGTTCGGCGCTTACATTTAGCCAAGCAATTGTTACAAGACAGCCACTTGTCGATCACTGATATTGCTTTGGCCTCAGGCTTCGGTAGTACTCGCCGGTTTAACGATGCGGTGAAAGCGCGTTGGGGCGTGACGCCTTCGTTGTTTAGAAAGCAAAGCGGCAAAACCAAACAGATTGGGGATTCGGTGGTGCTAACGCTACAGTTTCGTCCGCCTTTGGATTGGCCCCATTTGCTGGGCTTTTTGCGCGCGCGTTCTCTGCCCACAGTCGAATATGTGGACGAAACCCATTATCGGCGAGTGGTGCGTTTGATCGCCCCAAATGGTGAGCTAGTGTTTGGGCGTATTGCTGTCAGCCAGCATAGTGAGAAGGCGCTGCGGGTAGAAATCTCTGAAAGCCTCATGCCGTATTTGGCGACCTTAATGCCAAAGTTACGACGTTTATTTGACCTTGATGCACACCCGGATGCGATTGCTCAAGCATGGGAACAGCAGGCTGCGGATGTGCATGCTTTATGGCAGCGTTGGCCGGGAACCCGAGTGCCAGGCGTTTGGTCTTCTTTTGAGGTCGCCATTAGGGCCGTGTTAGGACAGCAAATTTCGGTAAAAGCAGCGATTACCTTGGTGACGCGATTTGTCGCGCGCTTTGGTGTGGCGCTACCAGAAGCATTACAACAAGAAGGTCTAACCCATAGCTTTCCTGAACCGGCAGACCTGATAGACGCAGACCTTAGCGGTTTGGGTATTACCGGACGACGGATCGAAACCATTAAAGCATTAGCACGTGGCTTTGCGAGTGGAGAGCTGGACTTTGAAATGGGCGACCCTGACGAACAGCGTAAGCGTTTGTTGGCGATTAAAGGCATCGGCCCTTGGACAGCTTCTTATATGGCCATGCGGGGACTTTCTGATCCCGATGCCTTTCCTGCAGGCGATCTAATTCTGCGCCGAGGTTTAGTGATTGGCACTGAATATACGGAGAAGGAAATAGAAGTCTTGTCTCAGCCATGGCGACCATGGCGAGCATACGCTGCCTTATTGCTATGGCGGCATTACAACGCAGAAGTTTTGGAGAAAAAGCAGTGACAGAGATTCGTTACACGGTAACGCCGAGCCCGCTCGGTGATATTGCCATTGCAGTGAGTGACGCGGGTATTCGCCGCTTAGCTTTACCTACGCAACTTGCATTGCGCGGCTTCCCAGAAGACTGGCAGCGTGATGACTCAGTTGCCGCAGACGCTATCCAGCAATTGCAAGAATACTTTGCTGGTCAGCGCACGACGTTTGATGTGGCGCTAGATATGCAGGGCACCGACTTTCAAGAAGAAGTGTGGGCAGCGTTACAAACGGTACCTTTTGGCAGCATCTGTACGTACGGGGATTTAGCTAAGCAAATTGGCCGCCCCAAAGCGGTAAGAGCTTTAGGTGCAGCGAACGGGCGTAACCCGGTGCCGATTATTGTGCCGTGTCACCGCGTGATCGGTGCCAACGGCAAACTAACGGGATACTTTGGCGGCGAGGGAATTAAAGCTGAGCTGTTGGCGCTAGAAGGCGTCGAATAGGCGCGATTAGCAAACCCAGTAGTAGCAATAATCCACCATTGCCACCGCCAGAAGGGGGCGGGATGGTGCCGCAATGCAGGTTGCCCGCATTCGCTGTTTGGTTAATGAAATCAAAACCATTCATAGTCGTCAGACCAAGGTTATTCGGGTCCAGCCAGTCGCGTAAGCGGTTTTCGGCAGCGCCGCCGCCTTCCCAGGATTGGCCCATCCAACCGTAATAATCTGAACCGCTAGGGTTGGCGCAGCTAGCGTTACCGCCGCGTAGTTGGCCTACGATTTGATTGGCCGAATTCCAGAGTGCAGAGCCAGAAGAGCCACCCTCTGTGGTGCCCAATGACCACGGGCTCACTAGAACATATTGCGCATCAGGTCGCAGCACGGGATCGTTTGCAGGGCCATTTACAACCTGAACGCCACTGTCTCGATAGCTGATTTTTTTCACGTCACCTTGCGGGTGGTGCACGCCCACGGCAGAGAACAAACTGTTTTGTGTTCTATCCCAGCCTGACCAATACGGCGCCATCTCGCTAGTGGGCGTGAAGGCGAGCTCTAGCAAGGTGAAATCCGTTACTTCCCAGGTGGCGCGTATTACGGCGTTACCAATGGCGTTATCTAAATTAGGCGCGGGCGCGGTGCAGCAAGCACGTTGATAAGCCCAATAGGTGTTTACTGTGGATGCTTCATTATCTGAATCAACACAGTGGTTGGCGGTTAAGAAATAAGGGCGCCCGTCTTGGCTGCCGTTGTTGATTAAGGTGCCACTGCACAGTCGGAACAAGCCATTCGAGTCATCTCGATAAGTCATGCGCGCAGTAGCTCGGATTTTGTCGCTATGGTTCGGGTGGTTACCTTGCTCGTCTTCATTTACCAAGCACACCGCATCAACGTTGCAGCCGCCAGCGCTGGATTTAAGATTGTTCTGATTTTTCC